>NZ_CAXGLS010000051.1:0-15525 GCF_964010655.1 uncultured Idiomarina sp. | reverse complement strand
CGCGCCGCGAAGCGGACGCGAACAAAGCCTGCGGCAAGCGCAGCGAGCCGCATCCCCACCTGGCGGCGCAGCCGCCATCCCCCCATAGTTCGTGCACAGCCTCGCGCCGCGTAGCGGACGCGAACAAAGCCTGCGGCAAGCGCAGCGAGCCGCATCCCAGCCTGGCGGCGCAGCCGCCATCCAAGCTCAAAAAACATTCAAAAAAATCACTAAAGTTCATCCACTCCTTGCCGATAACCAACACGTACCAGTGTAATTTTTGCGCTGACACGCTATCATAACCATACTACAGAGAGGACACGGTTATGGGTGAATTTACCATCAGTTCCAGAGACATCACTCGCGCCAACAGCAGTAATGCCGCGGATCCCGTAACAGGCCGTGGGCAACTACGCGAACAAGTGATGGGCGCTGTAAAGGCAATGCAGCAACAAAATAATGCGGCAATGCCAAGCGATGCAGTAAAAGAAGAGCAAGCGGCAATCAGTACGCCCGCGAGTGTGGCTGAAATGGCTGAACGTATTGCACAGCTTAATAAGTCTGAGGCAATTCGTAACACCAGTTTGCAATTTGTCATGCAGGAAAATAATGAACCGCCAGTGGTACAGGTGGTCGATAAAGACAGCGGCGATGTGATTCGACAAATTCCGTCGGAAGTGGCGGTGAAGATCGCTAAAGCTATTGATGAACTGGTCGATAACGAAGATAGTCGTAGCGGTTATCTGTTCGACAGCAGTATTTAAGGAGGCCTAACATGGCAGGTATTTCATCCCTCGGGGCACAATCAGGATTAGACTTAGAAGGCATCGTAAACGCAACGATTGAAGCGGAGCGCGTGCCTAAAGTCAATCGTCTGAATCGACAAGAAAGCAACTTGTCGGTTGAGCTCTCATTTATTGGGGAGCTGAAATCCGTCATGTCTGACTTTAAAGATGCTGCGGCTAAACTGGCTGATGTCGACCAGTACAACAAAAACAAAACCACGGTAACGCAACCCGAGTCGGGCGATATCATCTCGGTATCGAGTGATGGCGATGCGGCACCGGGTAGTTTTGATGTTGAAGTGGTCAATATGGCAAAGGGCAGTCGTGCGACCTCTTCGGCAGGTGCATTTACGGATGCCGAACAAGTGATCAGTTCGCAATCTGGCAGCTTAACGTTCAGTGCCGGCGATAAAAGCTTTACGGTGGATATCGCGGCCGACGCAACGTTGGATGACATTCGCAAACAGGTGAATGACGCGGACGATAACTTTGGTGTTACTTTCAATATTATCAATACCGGCTCAGAGGCGCGTTTGGTGGCAACGTCATCAGAAACGGGCGCGGGCAACGATATTGAAATTACCAATACCAATGCAGACTTTGATGCATTATCGACCGTCGCCAACGCTGGCGGCGCGGGTGGCATGAGTATTGCGGCTGAAGACCAATCCACGGATGCGTTAATTCGTGTCGATGGTATCGACGCGACCAGTGCTGACAATACCTTTGAGGACGTGATTCAAGGCTCAACGATTACTGTTGAGGGAGAGTCACAAAATGGCGAGACTGCGACTATGCGTATTGCCGAAGACAACAGTGCGGTGCGGAAAAACATCGACGGGTTTGTTAAGGCGTATAACAATGTCATGGGATTACTAGGTCAAGCCGGTGCCGAAGGTGCGCAGTTCCAAGGTGATGCGACCGTACGTAGTATCGAGAATCAAATGCGTCGCTTCCTCAGTGAAGAAGCGGGTGGCTTGAGTATGTTCAACGCCGGCTTTGGTATCGATGACGAAAATAAGTTGCAGCAGGAAAACACGTTAACCAGTGTCAGTGAAGTCGCGAAGGAACGTTTTGGCGATTTTGAAAAGCTGTTTGCTGGCGAAAACGGATTAGCGTCGCGCATTGAAGACTATGTAAACACTTACACCAGTTTTGGCGGGTCACTGCAAACTCGAACAGATTCATTAAATAACCGCTTAGATCGTATTGATGACCAACGCGAACAATTAGGTCAACGGCTTGATAGGCTTGAGACGTCGCTACGGCAGAAATACGCAGGACTTGACTCATTGCTTGGACAACTGCAATCCACCAGTAACCGGTTGGATCAGCAGCTGAGCAATCTGCCAGGGTTCTCGCGTAATAAAGAGTAATCGACAACGATAGAGGTTCGTTATGAATAATAAGCTCAAGAATTACACCCGCGATAATGTGCGTAACCGTTTAGAAGACGCGGATCCGTATACCATTATTCAGATGTTAATGCAGGGTGTTCTCGAGAATTGTAGCTATGCCAAAGGCGCGATTCAAAATAACAATATTGAGAAAAAAGCGCATCATATTGGTCGCGCGCAGGCGATTCTTGAGTCACTGATTGTGAGCTTAAACCCAGAAGCAGGCGCAGACGCAACCGATAATCTAATCGGTTTGTATGGCTACATGAGTGACCGCTTAATGACGGCATCGGTCGAGCGTAATGTCGAAATCATTGATGAAGTGATGGGCTTAATGTTGCAAATTAAAGGCGCTTGGGATCAAATTCCAGCGGATGCACGTCAAGAAGCTCATGAAGTGCTCAGTAAACTACATGCTGAAGAAGACGCTGCACATGAGCAAGAGGTGCAACGCATTGCGAGCAGTGCGTAAGCTATGAAAGAGGCATTGAAACAGCTACAAGCACTTACGCAGCATTTCGAACAGACGGTAGCCGCGGAGGATTATGCGGCCGCTGAATTGGCGCTTCTACAACTTGAAAAGCATTTCACCCAGTTACCGGATGGATGGCAAAACGACGATGCGATTAAAACTGAGCTGTTGCGGGTACAAGAGACCCTGACCACTTATCGTCAAGCTTTACAGCAAGCGAAAGATACAGCGAAGGATGACATTAGCAGGTTAGGAAAAAGCAAAAAGGGCGTTAAAGCCTACACCAAATAACCATTGAAATGTGGATAAAAAAGCCGCCAGATGCATTATCTGGCGGCTTTTTGTTATTCAATATTTGCTTTAACAAAGTTAATTACTCGGTCAAAAGCTTGTTTGCGATTAGGGTTGCTGTCTAATGAGTGGGTACCATTTTCAAGCAACAACAGCTCTACTGGGAGATTATACCCCTTAGCTGCCTTGTAAAAGGCCTCCGACTGGTCGTCTGGAACCACGACATCGCCTGTGCCATGAACAAGCAAAGTAGGGCGTTTGAGTTTACCAAAGCTGGCGATAGGTGAAATAGCCTCTAAATGCGCTTTGCCCTGCTCGCTATCACGATCACCGACCATGATATTGTCAACCATTTGAGCCGTTTCGCCGGCTCGGGTATCCTCTAAAATAGCGTTAATATCGCTGACGCCAGCAATCGATACATAACAGTTAAACTGTGTCGGCGTATTGGTCGCCGCGAATAGAGAAACATAGCCGCCGTATGACCAACCCACGACACAACTATCATCAACATCGGCGAGTTGCTGTTCTTTTACCCAAGCGACGCCATCAAGCACGTCTTGCTGCATACGCTGTCCCCATTCACCGTAACCACGCGCTTCGTAAGAAGAACCAAAGCCCGACGAGCCGCGAAAGTTAACTTGCAAGACAGCATAGCCTGCATTAACGAACATGTGCTCTAGCGGATGGAATACTTGGGTATCGCGTTGCCAAGGTCCGCCGTGTGGCATCACAACTAACGGTCGATCGGCATCACCGCCGTTGATCAAATAACCATTCAGCACCAGGCCGTCACTGGCCTCGAATTCGATAGGTTGCTTGGCGGGAAACTGCTTGTTTTCCAGTGCCGGCTGAAGCGCCATCCATAAACCGCCGGCTTTATTGGCGAGATCAATAAAGTAAAAGCGAGAAGGGCCCGACGCTGAGTAGGTCTTAACGAGCAATTTATTGACGCTTTCGTCAAAGTCTACCACGATAGGATTCATGCCTTTGAAGGTATTCTCGACAAGCGCTTGGCGCTGTTTAAATGCCGGAGCAATGAATTCCACTTCGGGCATATCAGCCGTGTAACCAAAGCCAATCACTTGGCCGTTGTGCTCCCTTACGCTGGCGACGTCATAAGTTTCGTTCTGAAATAAAGGCTCGACCCATTCGTTAGTATCGAGCGAATAGCGCCAAACTTCTTGTTTATCACTCTTCTGATACGTCTTAACAATTAAAGTATTGTTGGCAGGCTCATACAAGACCGGCGTAAAACCATCCTCTTCAAATGCTTCATAAGAGCCAATTTCTTTCCATTGACCGGCATCTTCCTGCCACAAATAGAAAGTACGGGTTAAGTCCTCAACCGCCACCGCGACAACCGAGCGACCGGTCGAGTCGCCAATAAAGTAACTCGGTTTTTGCAAGCTCGGTGCGAACTTCTCTGAGGAACCGCTATAGACATTAATCTTATGAACCGATGGGAAGTAATTATCGCGCTCGCTGACCTGTTGCAACAAAATATGTTCTGGATCGTGAGGAAGCATAGAGACAATTTGGTCACCGCTAACTAACCAAGACCAATCTTTAGTATCGGTGAGCTTGCGTAGTTTTATCTCTTTTAACTCGCTACCATCTTTGTTGACCGCAAACAACTGTCCAACGCGACGAGAACTACCGTACATATGCTCAGGATAATCGGCGCTGATAAGTAACCGCTCGTTATTCACCCAGCGTAGTTTAACGATACGTTCAGACTGATTGCGTAACTTAAGGATAGTCGTTAAATCCACTTTCCCGAA
This sequence comes from uncultured Idiomarina sp., assembly GCF_964010655.1. Lineage (NCBI taxonomy): Bacteria > Pseudomonadati > Pseudomonadota > Gammaproteobacteria > Alteromonadales > Idiomarinaceae > Idiomarina > uncultured Idiomarina sp. The sequence goes on along the minus strand of NZ_CAXGLS010000051.1, from coordinate 10,817 downwards.
CGGAGAAATCACCACTTGTTGAGTTGCGCCATCGGTATTATAGACGGCAGCAATGAGTTCACCATTGGGTGAAATGGTAGGTTGTTCAACGATGTTCAGTTGACTGAATGCAGAACTTGGAAGTGTTTCACTCTGTGCCAAACTGGGGGTCGAGATCGACAATAGCGCAGAGGCGATAATCGTTTTTATTATTTTATTCATGGATAAATACATCTATTTTGTTAAAAAATTGATTTTATCAAATAAGTAGCCAATGAACGAGCACAGTTTGCTATCCAACGCTGGCATGCGAGGAAAAGGCTTACAAAGTACTTGCCTCACACCGTGTCTTTTGACGCGATGGCGTATTGACGACTTCTTGCGTGATGAGTTTTTTGGTGACCTTATTCGTTACCGCTTTTTGTGTCTCGGCATCAACGATCCAAACTTCAGCAGTGCCGTTCTCTTGATCACGATTGTATTTAAACTCATAGATCTTACCCGGTTCAAAGGTACCGTTGAGTTTGAAGTAGTTTTCTAACGGACCGCCGGGAACGTATTTTTTGATAAATGCATACCGCGCGATGATGGTATGTTCGCCTGCATCAAAGTCCCGAGCGGCGACATAGTCTGCTTCACGACCATAATAACAATAGTTGTAAATAACATGGCTACGTTGAATCGATGTGTCTTTATAATTACGTAACTTGAACTGATTGTCTCCCGGTGGAGGGCTGCTACATGCTGTGCTGCCCAAAACGACCGCCGCCGCTATCACGCCTTTTGCAAGGTTAAAACTGCGCATAAAATTCCCCTTTTTGTCGAAAATATGCACATTGACTATAAGTGATATCATATTAGAATGAAAACAAAGTGAGATAATAATTACATTTAATTGTTACAAAATTTGATCGTGTAGAGATTAAGGAAGGAATTTGGACACAAAAAAACCGGCATTAAAGCCGGTTTTTTGAACACGTTGAAAACGTGTCGATTAAAGCGCTTGGATCTTAGCGTTCAAACGGCTCTTATGACGTGCCGCTTTGTTTTTGCTGATCAAGCCTTTAGTTGCGTAACGGTCCAATAATGGGGTTACAGTTTGTAAAGCTGAGCTAGCAGCTTCTTTATCTTTGCTCTCAATGGCTGCGTTTACACGTTTAAGGTAAGTACGCATCATTGAACGGCGGCTTGCATTATGGCGGCGATTTTTCTCGGCTTGAATCGCACGCTTTTTAGCAGACTTAATGTTAGCCAAGGTGAACTCCTAAAATTCGTTAACAGAACGCTTCTTTATAAAGGTCGTGGATTATGCCTAATCTGGCGGAAATGTCAACACTTATTGTGTGGATGTCGCGCACAAATTGGGGTACGACGCTTTGTTTAAGGATAACCCGTATGTGGTTGATGCGCCACATATCCGCTTTTATGCCGGGGTCCCGTTACGACTGGATGACGTCACAGTCGGCACCGTATGTATTTTGGACACTGAACCGCACCAATTGTCCGAGCGCGAACTTCAAAGCCTTGCCTATGTCAGTGAACATGTCAGTGAATATTTAGCGTTGTCGCTTAAACATCAACAGCTGATGCAGGAACACTCATTTATCGATGACACGCCTGCTGCACTCATAAAGTGGCGTTACAACATGGCGCTCGAATTACAGTACGTGTCCGCTAATATACAATCCTTATTCCACATCCCAACGGATGCCTTGCGTGAGGGAAGTAGAGCCTTTGAGGATTTTCTCGACGAACGCGGTCGCAAAGAACTTAACTTCTTGCTCAGTAATCATTTAGCAGGGGTCGCGAGTAGTGAAGCGCAATTCCGCATTTTACCGCCTAAAGGTCCGGAGCGCTGGGTGAAGTTATTATCAAAAAGCTTTTATGATCCCGAGGGTCGGCTCGAGAACATCCATGCCATGCTGATTGATAACACGGCTAATCGCTATTTTGAGAAGCGCTTGAACGAAGCCAATCAGCAGATGCGTTTGGTCCTGGAGGCCTCAGGACTCGGTACCTGGGATTGGAATGTGCCATCAGACACCAACAAGGTCAATCAACGCTGGTGTGAATTATTAGGGATCGATTACGCTAACTTTGACCCGTCGCTCTACTTTTGGGAGAGCCTTGTTCATCCGGCGGACTTGAAGCGTGTTGAGCGTGAACTGCAGCAGCACATGGCGGGCGAGACGCCGGCGTTTTCGACTATTTACCGCATGCGTCATAAAAACGGATACTGGGTATGGATAGAAACCTATGGCCGTGTTGTTGAGCGAAGTGAATCCGGTGAGGCAATACGTTTGACGGGGACGCATCGGGACATTACCGAAAAGAAAGAGGCCGAACTACTCGATGCGCTCGGCGCGCTCTTTTATGCGGTTCAACTAGATAAAGCGCGCATGGATGCTGAGACGCTGATGCGTCATATTCGATCGGACGATATGGTTGCTCGTTTAGGCGGTGAAGAGTTTGCCTTGATTTTAAACGGCGGGACGCAAGCGGCTGCCGCGGCAATACTTGAGCAGATTAGGCAAGATATTCAGCAGTCAGTAGTACGTGTCGATGACCATGCGATCAACTTCACCATTAGTATCGGGGCTTTGTTCATCGACAATGAAACGGCTGCGTACGAGGATTTGGAACAAGCGGTACTCGATCACGCGGATAAAGCCTTGTACGAGGCTAAAAAGACCGGCCGAAATAAAATAGTTTGGGGTGAATAATCTGATACACTGACGCTTTTCATCGTCCGATCAGGAGAAGTCGTGTCTAAAGCCTTGCTACGTTCAGGATTCATCGTCAGCGCAATGACTCTGATTTCACGAGTGCTTGGCCTCGTACGTGATGTAGTGATTGCGAATCTCATGGGCGCAGGTGCCGCCGCGGACGTGTTTTTTTTCGCCAATAAAATTCCTAATTTTTTACGTCGGTTATTTGCCGAAGGTGCCTTTGCACAAGCCTTCGTGCCAGTGCTGACCGAGTACAAACAAGGACAACCCCTTGACCAACAGCGACTTCTGATCGCACGGGTTTCGGGAACACTCGGAACCATTGTTACCATCGTGACACTCGTCGGCATGATCGCATCCCCGGTTGTGACTGCGCTGTTTGGCACCGGTTGGTTTTTAGATTGGTGGAACGATGGCCCACAAAGTGAGAAGTTTGTGCTGGCGAGCGATCTACTCCGTATCACCTTTCCCTATTTATGGTTTATCACCTTCACCGCGATGGCGGGCGCTATACTCAATACGCTGGGTAAGTTTGCTGTGGCCGCATTTACGCCTGTTTTCTTGAATATTGCGATTATTGCAGCCGCGATTTGGCTGGCGCCTAACCTTGAGCAGCCTGAGTTTGGTCTAGCCTGGGGGGTATTTTTTGGTGGTTTAATCCAGTTTCTATTTCAACTTCCCTTTCTAAAACGCGCAGGGCTGCTCACGCGACCGCGTTGGAGCTGGCACGATAGTGGTGTCACGCGCATTCGTAAGTTAATGTTACCGGCGATATTTGGTGTTTCCGTCAGTCAAATTAACCTATTACTCGATACGCTGATCGCCAGCTTTTTAATGACCGGCTCAATTAGTTGGCTTTATTACTCCGATCGCTTGCTTGAGTTTCCGCTCGGACTATTCGGCATTGCGATTGCCACCGTTATTCTGCCCGCGTTGTCCTCGCGCCATGTCGACCAATCAACGCAAAATTTCTCGGCGACACTTGACTGGGGGATCCGGATGGTACTCTTGCTCGGTTTACCGGCGATGGCGGGCCTTTTTTTTCTCGCCGAACCCATGCTAATGGTGTTATTTATGCACGGCGCATTTACGCCAAACGATGCCGAGATGGCATCCTACAGCCTGATGGCTTATTCGGCGGGGCTGTTGAGCTTTATGTTGGTCAAAGTCTTAGCGACTGGGTTTTATTCGCGTCAAGATACCAAACGACCCGTTAAATTTGGCATCATTGCGATGGTCGCAAACATGGGGCTGAATATCGCTTTTGCCATCCCGTTTAGCTATGTTGGCTTAGCCATGGCAACGGCAGCATCGGCGGCACTCAATGCCTTGTTGCTTGGCATAACACTCTATCGAGAACGTGTCCTTGTAGCACAGCCGGGAACTTGGTCTTTCATCATCCGCGTAGTGGCTGCTGTAGCGGTGATGGTCGGGGTGGTATTATGGTTGACCCCATCAACCCAGCAATGGCGTGAAATGTCGCTCGTTGCACGGCCTTGGCAATTAGCGCAAATTATTGGCGTAGGTGCGGGGGTCTATTTGTTGGTGTTGATGCTGAGTGGATTAAGACCACGCCATTTGCGTGCGCAAGAATACTGATTCTGAACGCAGCATCGGTTATAATCTCACCCGAGTTATTTTTATACATTTAATTAGTGGTACTTTGTTCGGCTATGGAACTCATTCGCGGCATACACAACTTGCGCTCAGAACATCATGGATGCGTGCTTACCATTGGTAACTTTGATGGCGTACATCTTGGTCATCAAGCCGTGCTGGCGCAAGTAAAAGCGCAGGCGCGCGCACTGGGTGTGGCAGCCGCGGTGATGACATTCGAACCGCAGCCGCAAGAAATCTTCCAGCCCGAAAAAGCACCGGCGCGACTCACTAATTGGCGAGAAAAATATTTAGCGCTGCGCGATCAGCAGATCGACCGCCATTTAGTGATTGAGTTTAATCGTAAATTTGCCAGCCAACCGCCTATCGAATTTATTGAAAATGTATTAGTCGAAAAGTTGGGTGTGAAGTTTTTAGTGGTGGGCGACGATTTTCGCTTTGGCTACAAGCGTGAAGGGGACTTTGCGCTATTGCAACGCGAGGGTAAACGGCTTGGTTTTGAAGTCGTCGATACGCGCAGCTACCGTCAGCAGCAACAGCGGGTCAGCAGTACTGCGATTCGCGCGGCACTTGCCGAAGGCGACTTTGAGCGTGCCGAAAGTATGCTGGGGCGTCCGTATCAAATGATGGGCAAGATCGTGCATGGTCGTAAAAATGGCCGTACCATTGGCTTCCCAACGGCTAATATTCCATTGAAGCGGTTAAAAAGCCCGCTGCACGGCGTATTCGCGGTTAAAATCAATGTAGGTCGCGCGTTGGGCGCGACGACAAACAGCCGCGCCGAAGGCACATACCACGGTGTCGCCAACCTAGGTACGCGACCTACGCTTAACGGCGATGAAGTCCAATTAGAAGTGCATTTATTTGATTTTTCAGGCAACCTGTACGGTCAGCACGCAACCGTGACACCGGTCGCCAAATTAAGATCCGAGCAGCGCTTTGCTTCGCTCGAACATTTAAAACAGCAAATAGAGAAAGATGCCGCTCGTGCCCGAGCACTTTTAAGTTGAACGGCCACGATAGTCAGTAAATATGCGGAAAATGGAAACAGTGACCCATGAGTGATTATAAGCACACATTAAACTTGCCGGAAACGGCGTTCCCAATGCGCGGAAACCTCGCTAAACGCGAGCCGGGCATGCTCAAACAATGGTATCAAGACGATCTCTATGGCGAGATCCGTAAAGCCAAACAGGGCAAGCCAAGTTTTATTTTGCACGATGGACCTCCGTACGCAAACGGTCAGATCCACATTGGTCATGCGGTCAATAAAATTCTCAAAGACATTATCATTAAGTCGAAAACCCTAAGCGACTTTGATGCACCTTACACCCCAGGCTGGGACTGTCACGGCTTGCCTATCGAACTGCAAGTCGAGAAAAAGCACGGCAAACCGGGCCAAAAGCTCGACTTGGCGGAGTTCCGTAAACATTGTCGTGACTACGCGCAGACGCAAATTGACCAGCAGCGCGAAGACTTTAAACGGTTGGGTGTATTGGGTGACTGGGATAATCCTTATTTAACGATGAACTTTAAGCAAGAAGCGGATAGTGTGCGCGCGCTTGCTAAAATCATCGATAAAGGTCATTTGCATCAAGGCTTTAAGCCTGTGCATTGGTGTACAGATTGTGGTTCAGCACTCGCCGAAGCAGAAGTCGAGTACAAAGATAAAGAATCACCCGCTATCGATGTGCGCATGCCGCTCACGGATAGCGACAAAGCACTGGCGGCGTTCACAACGCCAGAAGGGCATCAAGGTCAAGGTAAACTGAGCATGGTGATCTGGACCACCACGCCATGGACCATGCCGGCTAACCGTGCAGTAACGCTTGCCGAAGGGCTTGAATACGCGTTAGTGCAAGTCGAAGCAACTGACGACCAACAGGCTGAGCGCGTCATTCTTGCGAGTGACTTGGTAAATGATTGTATGGACCGTTGGGGCATCAATCACTATCACAAGTTAGGCTTCTGCAAAGGTAAAGCGCTCGAGCTGTTGCAGCTCGACCACCCATTATTTGATATCAAAGTGCCGGTGATCATGGGCGACCATGTTACCACCGAAAGCGGTACAGGTTGTGTGCATACCGCACCAGGCCACGGTGTGGATGACTTCTTGGTGGGCCAAAAATACGATCTAGAAGTCTATAACCCGGTGGGCGACAACGGTGTTTACAAAGAAGATACGCCGCGCTTTGCTGGACAGCACGTGTTCAAGGCGAATGAGCCTATCATCGATGCCTTACGTGATGCAGGTAACTTGATGCACGCTGAGCGTTATAAGCACTCGTATCCGCATTGCTGGCGCCATAAAACGCCGATTATTTTCCGTGCTACACCGCAGTGGTTTATCAGCATGGATCAAAAAGGCTTACGTAGCCAAGCGCTTGAGCAAATCAAGAAAGTGCGTTGGGTACCCGAGTGGGGTCAAAGCCGCATCGAGTCGATGGTTGAAGGCCGTCCAGACTGGTGTATCTCCCGTCAACGGACGTGGGGGAACCCGATCGCGATTTTCGTCAATCGAGAAACCGAAGAGCTGCATCCCAACACCCTTGAGCTGATGGAAAAAGTGGCTCAGCTTATCGAGAAAGACGGTGTTCAGGCATGGTTCGATCTTGATCCGGCGACCTTGTTAGGTGATGAAGCGGACAAATATCGTAAAGTGACCGACACCTTGGATGTCTGGTTCGATTCGGGTGTGACTCACCATTGTGTATTACGTGAATTCCCGGGGTTAAGCTGGCCAGCAGATTTATACCTTGAAGGTTCTGACCAACACCGCGGCTGGTTCCAAAGTTCATTGGTAACGGGTGTCGCGATGTATGAACAAGCGCCATACCGTCAAGTGCTGACGCACGGCTTTACCGTAGACGCGCAAGGTCGCAAGATGTCGAAATCAATCGGTAACGTGGTTGCGCCGCAGGATGTAATGAATAAACTCGGCGGCGATATCTTACGTTTGTGGGTCGCTTCGGCAGATTATTCAGGCGAGATGACGGTATCAGATGAGATCCTCAAGCGTTCAGCGGATGCCTATCGCCGTATTCGTAACACCTCACGTTTCTTGTTAGCGAACTTGAGCGGTTACGATCCTAAGCAGCACCAAGTGCCGATGGACGAGATGGTCGAGTTGGACCGTTGGATTGTTGGCCGTGCAGCTGACTTACAGAAACAACTGGTGGATGCCTACGACAACTATCAGTTCTTGTCTGTGGTGCAAAAATTGATGCACTTCTGCTCGATTGAACTGGGTAGTTTCTATCTGGATATTATTAAAGACCGCCAGTATACCGCTAAAGCGGATAGCTTGGCGCGCCGTTCGTGTCAGACCGCATTGCATCATATTGCCGAAGCACTAGTACGTTGGATGGCGCCGATTTGTAGCTTTACCGCGCAAGAAATCTGGGATCTGTTGCCGGGTGAACGCGAGCAATACGTATTTACTCAAGCATGGTATGAAGGCTTTGAACAGTTTGCCGGCGTGAGTAGCGAGGAAAATACCTTCTGGATTGAGCTACTGAATGTACGTGATGCGGTTAACCAAGCGCTTGAACAAGCGCGTCGTGATGATGTCATTGGTGGCTCGCTGCAAGCTGAAGTGACCTTATATGCGGATACGGCACTCGCCGAAAAACTGAAGCGCTTAGGTGCGGAGTTACGTTTTGCGCTACTGACCTCAGAAGCGTCAGTCGCGGACCTTGCGGATGCACCAGAGAGCGCGGTAAAAGCCGAGCAATTACCGCTCGCCGTGGCTGTGGTTGCAAGTGCTCACAAAAAATGTGAGCGTTGCTGGCATCACCGTGAAGAAGTCGGTCAAATCAGCGAGCACCCCGATCTATGTCAGCGTTGCGTAAGCAATATTGACGGAGCAGGGGAGGAGCGTCACTTTGCCTAAAGCTCAATCAGTAAAGCCTAACAAGCGTGCATCGGGCCTACAGTATTTGTGGGTCACGGTGGCGATTTTCATCATCGATCAACTCACCAAATGGTGGGTGGCGAGCGATTTCGAGCTATACGAAAGTCGCATTATTATTGATGGTCTTTTTAACCTCACATACGTGCATAACTATGGTGCGGCATTTAGCTTCTTAAGCGACGGTGGCGGCTGGCAACGTTGGTTCTTTACCCTGATAGCGGTCGCCGTCAGTGTGGTATTGCTGATCTGGTTGCGTCGCAATGATGTGAGCTTTTGGCGTCAAAATTTGTCATTCTCGTTGATTTTGGCAGGCGCCATTGGCAATGTGACGGATCGCTTTCTATTTGGCTATGTTATTGATTTTCTCGACGTCCATTATGAAGGCTGGCACTGGCCAGCATTCAATGTGGCAGATTGTGCAATTACATTAGGCGCCATACTTATGCTACTAGAAGCGTTTATTGATAATCGCCGAGATCCAGAAGAGACTCAAGGTAAGGAGTAGTCGTGGGACGTTTACCTATTGAAGATGGCCGCGAAGTGGTCATGCATTTCACCATTAAGCTAAGTGATGGCTCAGTGGCTGATAGTACACGGATGTCGGGCAAACCGGCTAAGTTTCGGATGGGCGACGGTAGCTTAACCGAAAACTTCGAAGCGTGTTTAATTGGCTTGCGTCCAGGCAGTGAACGAGAGTTTACCTTGCCACCTGAAGATGCGTTTGGTGAACCTAATCCCGACAATTACTATTATGTTGATTCGTCTAAATTCAGCGACGAGACCAAACCCGAAGTGGGCGCTATTCTCGCTTTTACCCAGCCGGACGGTACAGAATTACCAGGTATCGTGAGAAAAATCGAAGGACCCACCGTGACCATCGATTTTAATCACCCTTTGGCAGGCCAAACGGTGATTTTTGAAGTTGAAATTATTAGCGTGGAGCCGTAACGGGCACACGGAGGAATTATGCAAATACTACTCGCTAACCCACGAGGCTTTTGTGCCGGCGTCGATCGCGCCATTACCATTGTCGAGCGAGCGCTTGAGATATTTGAACCACCCATTTATGTGCGCCATGAAGTCGTACACAACAAATATGTGGTCAATAAGCTACGTGATGCGGGAGCCGTCTTTGTCGAAGAGCTCGATGAAGTGCCCGATGAAGCGATTGTCATTTTTAGCGCGCACGGCGTATCACAAGCGGTACGTCAAAATGCCAAGGATCGGGGACTAAAAGTCTTTGATGCGACGTGCCCGTTGGTGACCAAAGTGCACATGGAAGTCACTCGAGCGAGTCGAAAAGGTCATGAGTGTGTTTTGATAGGCCATGCAGGGCACCCAGAAGTCGAAGGTACGATGGGGCAATACGCGAACCCGAAGGGCGGCATCTACTTGGTGGAGTCACCCGAGGATGTTGGTACGCTCGAGATAAAAGATCCAAATAATTTACATTACATGAGTCAAACGACGCTGTCGGTGGATGATACGGCGGATGTGATTGATGCTTTGCGTCAACGGTTTCCAAACATTAACGGACCGCGTAAAGATGATATCTGCTATGCCACACAAAATCGTCAGGATGCGGTACGTCAATTAGCTGAGGAAGCGCAATTAATGTTGGTGGTGGGTGCAAAAAACAGCTCAAACTCCAACCGGCTGCGCGAATTGTCAGAAAAAATGAGCACACCGGCTTATTTGATTGATGATGCCAATGGTATCCAACGCGAATGGCTTAACGATATTGACCGTGTTGCGGTGACCGCGGGAGCCTCGGCGCCCGAAGTCTTAGTACGTGAAGTGATCGAGCAATTAAAAGCATGGGGCGGTAAAACCGTCAGTGAGCGCGAAGGGCGCGAGGAAAACATTACGTTTAGTATTCCGCCGGATCTTCGCTAGTCAGATCAATAAACACGGGTATTGCCCCATCGAGTTCAGTATGGGTAAGCCAACATGTGGCTTGCCGTGCTGAATGCCATACTTTCTCTACCCTAATTTCAGCAGCCTCTGCATGCCAACGTGCTAAATCATCTTTATTGACGATGTTCATCAGTGACTGTTGCGCGCGTTGCAACGCTAAAAGCGCGCGCTGACGCTGTGCCAATTGAGCGAGCTCCATCTGTGTAAGTTGTACTGTCGTGAGCCCGCTGGCGAGTGCGATACTCATGATCAAGGTCATGACCATCGCCTCCATAAGTGCCGAGCCTCTGTGCCTTGGTTTGCTCATAGGCGCGTTGTTGTAGGCTTTGATACTGTTGCCATTGCCAAATGAAGCGTTGTGAAAGCAGACTCAGCTGGTTGGTTGCAAAGAGCATGATCAACGCATGTATGCCAATCAACGACACTAGGGGAGTCATAAAGCTGCTCATGGGCGGCGCTCCTATCTATTCCATTAAAATGACTCAGAGGTAACTCGACGGCGAACTTGGGGCTGGCGAGACGGATAAGATAGCCGGCGTTCATTGAAATAATCTCAAATTGCGTGAGGGGCACGCTCTGTGCCACAGAGAGTCCCTGCCAACCACGTCCATCACAATTAACTGCATTACCGTGATACTGCAAAACACCGTCGTTAAGCCGAT
>NZ_CAXGLS010000050.1:0-16085 GCF_964010655.1 uncultured Idiomarina sp. | reverse complement strand
CTTAGCTAATTCATCAATAAAGAAGTTAACAGTAGAGCCAGTACCGACGCCGACGATAGCGCCTTTCTCGACGTACTTAATGGCAGCTTGCGCGGCTTGTTGTTTTAACTTATCGGAAGCGGACATAGCGGGGTTCCCATACAGATTGTTGTGATACTTGATGGCACATCAGTATACCTATTTTGATGACTCATCGCTAAGAAAACTTAGGCTCTTGTTTAAAGCACCAATGTCGTGTCGGTGTGATCACTTCAGGTATCGCCACATCCCACGCTTGTATTGGTAATTGTTCAACATATTGCTCATCGTAGGCGATACCAATCGGTTGCAGTTGAGGTAGTTGACCGGCGCGCCAAGCGGCGAGTGTGCGGTCATAGTAACCACCGCCCATGCCTAAACGGTTACCCTGTGGATCGAACCCAACCAACGGCATAAACATACAACCAATGTTGCTAAGCGGAACCACGTTGTCGACACGCAGTTTTGGCTCTTCTATGCCATATCGGTTTTTAGTCAGTCGCGTATCGGGGGTTAACTTTAAAAATAGTAAATGACCAGGGCTAAATGGGTGTAAGACAGGCACCACGGTAGCCATGTTGGCTTGCCATAAAGCCTCGATAGCCGGTGTCGTATTGAGCTCGTTGGCAAAACTTAGAAAAATGGCAGCGTATCCCGATGATTGTTGTGCGCGCTCTGCAACACGAGCGGCAACATCGTGGCTAGCTTGCCGTCGCATCGGTTCAGAAATAGCGGCTCGACGTGCTTTTAACTTGCGTCGCCATTCATCTCGGGTCATGCTTACTCCCATCTTTTTAACATGAAACAGAGCATACCTTATGAAAATGATAAAAACGATATGCCTTTTGTGTGGTTTTATCATCGCGTCCAGTGCACTGGCGCAACAGGGACCACCGAAAGCACCTGAGCGTGATCGCGGCGAAGGTCCTTATGAGCGCTTGATCTTGCGCGGAGCGACTTTAGTCACCGGCGAGGGTGCACCTCCTCGGGGACCTGTAGATATCGTGATCGAGAATGATCGGATCGTAAATATCGTCAGTGTCGGACATCCGGGTGTCCCCATTAAATCCGATGGTCGCCCAGAGGCTAGAGCGGGTGATAAAGAGATGGACGTTAGTGGTCATTACATCTTACCCGGATTTGTTGATATGCATGCGCATATTGGAGGCTCAGCGGAGGGAATTCCGGCTGAATATGTACTCAAATTATGGCTGGCGCATGGCATTACCACCATCCGTGAGCCCGGCAGTTTTAATGGCTTAGACTGGGTGAAATGGCATCAGCAACGCGCAGCAGATAACCGCATTACGGCACCGCGGATCGTACCGTATGTAGGATTTGGTATGGGACGTGAAGAGCCCATCTATACGGCTGAGCAAGCTCGCGATTGGGTGCGTTATATTAAATCACAGGGCGCAGTAGGGATTAAGTTCTTTGGCGCTTCGCGGCGTGTCATGGAGGCAGCACTCGACGAGGCGAATAAGCAAGGTTTAGGTACCATGATGCATCATGCGCAACTGAACGTGAAATCGATGAATGCACTGGACTCAGCGCGACTGGGCCTGACGTCGATGGAGCACTGGTATGGCTTACCCGAAGCATTATTTGAAGACCAAACGATTCAGAACTATCCGGCTGATTATAACTACAACGACGAACAGAATCGTTTTGAAGAGGCCGGGCGCCTCTGGAAACAAGCAGCGGAACCCGGATCGGAAAAGTGGAATGCGGTACGTGATGAGTTAATTGAACTCGATTTCACTATCGATCCGACGTTAACCATTTACGAGGCGTCACGAGACTTAATGCGTGAGCGTCAAGCAGTATGGCACGAAGATTACACCTTACCGCGTTTATGGGATTTCTTTGAGCCAAGCCGCTATGCACACGGTTCCTATTGGTTTGATTGGACGACGGAAGATGAAATTGCTTGGAAGCATAATTACCAAAAATGGATGACCTTCTTAAATGATTTTCACAACCACGGTGGTCGACTCACGCTTGGTTCTGATGCGGGTTACATTTACAAGATTTACGGCTTTGGCTACATCCGAGAAATGGAACTGCTGCAAGAGGCGGGGCTCAATCCGCTCGAAGTTATTTATGCGGCCTCCATGGGCGGTGCTGAAGCGCTCAACATGGATGATGATATCGGCAGTGTCGCGATTGGCAAAAAGGCGGACATGGTCATTGTAAAAGAGAATCCGTTAGCGAACTTTAAAGTGCTGTATGGTACAGGCCACTTTAAGCTGAATGAAGATAACCAGCCGATCCGCACGCAGGGCATTCGTTATACCATTAAGGACGGCATTGTTTTTGATGCGCAACAATTGCTCAAGGATGTGCGTGAGATAGTAGCCAAAGAAAAAGCCTCACGAGAATCGTGAGGCTTTAAGCAAACAAAGGGTGGTTTCCCGGTGACGCCGCCATCTGACGGTAGCCCTTGAACCCATTGGTTCAAGGCGGGGAGCAAGTGGGATCCATCGTAGGCTTCCCGGTGCGTGCCGGGCTTGCTCATGACGGGCCAGTGATCCCCTTAAGTAAAAGCATCGGCTCAGGGACATACGTCTATTAGCGTACGACCCAGGAAACCCTAAACTGTTAGCGCTGCGGGCCGCGTTGAGCGCGTTGTTCGCTCATGGCTTGTTCAATCGTTGCCTGCAGCAATTGAATCTTTTCTTCAAGCTTCGCCGTTTTCGCGGCTTGCTCTTTCTGATCGTTCATCCACTCATGACACAAGTTTAGCGCTGTCATGACGGCAATTTGCTCAACATTGTGCAAATTCGTGCGTTCTTTTGTGTCATTGAGCCGTTCGTTTAACGCATCAGCCGCTTCTTGCAAAGCACTTTCTTGACCTACCGGACAGTTTACCCGATAGCTTCGGTCCAATAAAGTGATGTCCATTGTGCGACTCGTCATGATGCCGACTCCCTGCTACACATTGCGTTAAGTGCATGCTCTGCATGCGTTCTACTGCTTATTATGGCATGCCTTGGCAATGTTTGTCAGCTAGCGAATTGCAAAGCCGAGTGTTAGGATGACAACACCAGATTTTAAATAGAACGATATCTATGACAGCTCGATTTAACTATGATCGCATCTCATCACTGTATGCGCAACATGATGTGACGCCGCAGCCTGCCGAAGTACAAGGGATACTGGTTGGCCTCGTGGCAACAGGTACACAGCCCGATTCCCCCGATCTTGACGGGTTGCTCAGTGACCTGATTTACGACGGTCAACAACTACCTGCGGAACTTGCCAAGTTATTAAAGCAGCAGGCAACGGAAATTCAACATGCTTTGGCTGACCGTGACCTCGGCTTTCAACTGTTGTTGCCGGAAGACAATGCCCCCTTGCAAGAGCGCTTAAATGCGTTAGCGGGCTGGGTGCAATCATTTTTAGTGGGCTTTGGGGTTAACCAAGCGAATATCGCGGCCACCAGCGGTGACTTGCGTGAGGCGCTCGATGACATGATCGAGATCGCCAAGCTGGAGTTTGAAGTTGATGACTCAGAAGAGTCCGAGCGCGCTTACTTTGAAATCGTCGAATATTTACGTGTATCAGCGATGATGTGTTTTACAGAACTCGGTGCACGTGAGCTAGCTCAATCTAAACCCGATTCAAAAACGTTACATTAAGTACAGACTTCATAGGAGCGGCTATGCAACCGGTTATTCCTCAAGATGAGTTTTTACAGCGTCGTGAACGAGTATTATCTCGTATGCCTCAAAATACCGTCGCAATTGTATCGGGACACAGTGAGCTGACGCGTAGCAACGATACAGAGTACCCGTTTCGGCAGAACAGCTACTTTCATTATCTGACTGGGTTTAACGAGCCGGATGCCGTGTTGGTACTGAGTAAAATTGAGGGACAGCCAAGAAGTCTTCTTTTTTGTCAAAATAAAGATCCAGAGGCCGAGGTCTGGCATGGCCTTCGGTTAGGTTTCCACAATGCGATGCATGCGTTGGCGGTCGACGAGGGTCGAGATATTGATAGTTTCGAGGATGATGTCAGCGAACTGCTCAATGGTGCGAGCAGTGTGCTTGTGTTAATGGGTGAAGACAGTGTGCTTGAAGCACAAGTGCGCGATGCCATTGATTTTCTTCGTGCCAATGAGCGCAAAGGGTACGTTGCTCCGCACCGTATTGAGGATTTACGTTCGACATTGGATGCTATGCGGCAATTTAAGTCGACTCAGGAGCTTGCAGTGATGCGTGAAGCAGCGCGTATTAGTAGTGATGCGTTTAAGCGCATCATGAAGTTCTGCAAACCCGGTGCCATGGAATACCAACTTGAAGCGGAATTGCAGCATGAGTTCGCGATGCAAGGCGCGCCCGCGCCTGCCTATGGCATTATCTGTGGTGGCGGTGCCAACGCATGCATTCTGCACTACACCGACAACCGCGATGTTCTACATGACGGAGATTTAGTACTGGTCGATGCGGGGGCAGAGTATCAGGGCTATGCTGCGGACATTACGCGTACGTTTCCGGTTAACGGCCGCTTCTCTGAAGAACAAGCGATGATTTACAACATCGTGTTAAAAGCACAACAAGCGGCATTTGCACACATTAAGCCTGGTGACACACTCAAGGCGGCCACCGAAGCGGCGGCAAAAGTGATCAATGATGAGCTGACTTTATTGGAAATATTGTCGGGTGATGCCGACGAGAACTTCGCCAACAATCGTTGGAAGAAATTCTTTATTCATGGGCTAGGCCACTGGCTCGGGTTAGACGTTCATGATGTGGGTCGCTATAAGTCGACCGATGGCGAGCCGCTTACATTCCAACCCGGTATGGTGCTAACGGTCGAACCGGGCATTTATATTTCACGTGAATCAGGCGTCGATGAACGCTGGCGCGGCATCGGCGTGCGAATCGAAGACGATTTAATTGTGACAGAGGACGGCTTTGAAAACATGACTCAGGCCGTACCAAAAACTATTGAAGAGATAGAGTCTTGGATGCAAAACAAATAACAGCTGACGTTGTCATTGCCGGCGGTAGTTTGGTCGGCGCTCTAACTGGCGTGATGCTGGCGCGACAACGTCCAGATTGGCAGGTCGTGGTATGCGAACCGCGCTTAGAAGGGCCACCGAACGATAAGCGTATTATTGCTTTGGCGGCTGCTTCGGCTGCGCGATTACAGCGGCTTGGCGTATTGGGCGAGCTGACCGATGCGACGCCTATTCGACATATTCATATCAGTGATAAAGGCTACTTAGGCGCGACAGAAATCCATGCAGAGCAAGAGCAGGTGGACGCATTAGGCTATGTGGTATCCGCCGCAGAGCTGGTTAATCGCTTTTATTTAGCCTGTCAGCAACTGGATAACGTCACCTGGTTAGCGGGGGAGTCAGTTGAGCAGTTGCATCATGAGACGGATAAAGTGCAGGTTGAGACCGCAAGCGGCGTACTCATCGATACTCAGCTCGTGATTGGTGCGGACGGGCAAAACTCAAAGATCCGCTCGCTCTGTCGATTGCCCTGGCAAGTTGAGGATTACCAACAAATTGGCTGTATCAGCACCGTTAAACTCGATCGTGATTTGCAAGGTTGGGCTTACGAACGCTTTACCGAGTTTGGTCCCATGGCTCTCCTGCCCATGGCAAACCAACAGGCATCACTTGTGTGGACCTTCAATCCGGAACAGGCCGAAACCGCGAAACAATGGAGTAGCGCGGAGTTTTTGACTCGCTGTCAGCGTGCGTTTGGCTACCGGGCAGGGCGCCTGACAGCCCGTTCAGAGCCGGTGTTCTATCCGCTTCAGCTTAAAAAGGCCTTGCGCTCGACCTATCACCGAACGGTGATTATCGGCAATGCATCGCACGCGCTGCACCCGATCGCCGGTCAGGGCTTTAATCTTGGCTTACGCGACGTGGAGTGCCTTGTACAGGAACTTTCAGCAGCGCTAGACCCGGGAACATTTGCCGTGCTTGATGCTTATCAGCGGTCACGCACAAGGGATTATGACGCTATCATTAACTTGACGGACGGCCTAGTGCGGGGGTTTTCAAATACTAACCGTTTAATGGTGGTGCCACGCAATTTAGCCTTAATGACGTTACAGCACTGCGCACCGCTGCGTAGTCGCTTTGCACGACTGACCATGGGAATGAAGTCATGAATTACGATGTTATTGTGATTGGCGGCGGCATGATCGGCCTCACTATGGCACTCGGCCTAAAGCAACAAGGTCGCTCGGTGATGGTGATTGAGCAGCATGAACAGCCAGCATTACCCAATGAGTTAGAATTGCGTGTTAGCGCACTTAATCATCGCAGCCGAGCCTTACTCGATGAGTTAGGTGTCTGGCCGTTGGTCAGTGACTTTCGTATCGGCCCCTACACCGATATGCATGTATGGGATAAAGACAGCCCGGCGGACATTCATTTTTCCGCGACCGAAGCCAATGCAGATGACTTAGGCGCGATTACCGAAAACCGTGTACTCGAACATTTTTTGTGGCAACGCGCAGAAGCCGCCGGTGTTGTGATTACGAAAACCGCACAATGGCGCTTGCGTGATTGCGGCAGTGCACAGCAGGCGGCAGAAATTGAGTACGGAGAGCAACAACGCGCGCAAGCCCAATTGATTATTGGCGCCGACGGCGGGCGCTCGCGACTGCGCCAACAAGCCGGTTTAACGGTACGGTTTTGGGATTACGAGCAAGTGGGTGTGGTCGCGAACCTGCGGATGGAGAAACCGCACAACGGTGTTGCGCGCCAAGTGTTCTTACCCACCGGGCCTTTGGCCTTATTGCCAACCCCGGACACTGATGTCGTATCTATCGTTTGGAGTATGGATAGCTCACTGGCGCAGGCTCGCTTAGCCAATAAGTCCCAGCTGGCGCCGTTTGTAACGGCCGAAAGTGGACGTTGCTTAGGTGAAGCTGAGCTGATTTCCGATGTAAAAGGCTTTCCTCTGCGTATGCAATATGCACAACAGTGGCACGCGCAACGCGTTGTGTTGGTGGGGGATGCCGCGCACACCATTCATCCCCTGGCGGGACAAGGCGCTAATTTAGGATTTGCGGATTGCGTTTGCCTATTGGAGAACCTACAGCAGCGTGAGCTAGCGGAGTTGAGTAGCCTGACCCGTAGCTTAGGGCGTTATCAACGCGAACGTAAAGCCGATACGCAAACGATGATTGCAGCGATGGAGCTGTTCAAACGAGGCTTCGGCACGTCTAATCCGTGGATAAAGGCGGTTCGTTCGCTGGGACTCCTTGCCGCAGAGCGTATTACGCCAGTTAAACAAAAATTGGCAGAAGTTGCGCTCGGTCGCTAAGCGCGCGGTTAAATACGTGCGCTTAGGTATTCGGCAAGCTGTTTTGCTGCGGATGACGCACGACTATCTAAGCGTAATACGATATTAATATCGCCTGGCGAAGGTAAGCGTTCCTTCAACTGTGGACTACTGATTAAGCTTTGGCTATCCGGAATGGTACTTTTGGCGAGCACCGTAACACCTAAGTTACTATTTAGGGCGGCGGTTAAGCCGGAGTAGTCTGAGTTGGTATAGCTAATGCGATAATCAATACGTGCACGCTGCAACGCTTGTTCGGCCCGTTTACGATAGATACAGCCCTCCGGTGCAACAACCAATGGTAGCGGGCGTTGCTCAAATGCAGCGGGTGTGCCCACCCAGACTAAGGCATCATTTTGTAGCAGCATGTCATTGGGGTTACGTTGTTCTCTGAGCGCCAAAATCATATCAAAACGTTCACCTAAGCCCGCGAAGAGATCCTTGCTTAATGCCGAGGTGACCTGCAATGCGATTTGTGGATAAACCTGCGCGAACTGACCCAGCACGTTGGGTAACAAGCTCGAAGCGAATTCGCTGGTAATTCCCAGCCGGATATCACCGGATACCGCCTGTGGCTGAAACTGCGCGAGCAGTTGCTCATGTAAACTAATAATCCGTTGCGCATAATCGTAAACGCGCTCGCCATCGGGGGTGAGCGATAACCGTTGCCCTTGGCGCTGCAATAATTCAGCCCCTAATTGTTGCTCCAGTTTTTTGATTTGGATCGAGATAGCCGGTTGTGAGCGACCTAAACGTTCGCCGGCAGCGGTAATACCGCCAAACTCAATCACTGCAACGAAACTTCGCAGGGCATCCGTAGATAAATGTTTCATAAATTAAATGGTTAAATAGTTAACGTTTCGGGTATTTAAAAAATAAATGCAATTATAAGCATTATTGATTTTAAACTTAAGTGCAAGACGCCTATAATTTGCGCCCATATTACTGGCTAAATTTAAAGCAAAAGGATGTCTTATGGGCAGCAGAACTCCGCTCTATGATGCGCACGTCGAAGCCGGCGCAAAAATGGTCGATTTTCACGGTTGGGATATGCCGTTGAACTATGGCTCACAAATTGAAGAGCACCACGCCGTTCGCCGTTCTTGCGGCATGTTCGACGTATCGCACATGACCATTGTTGATGTAGCGGGGCAGCAAGCCCAAGCGTTCTTACGCTACTTGTTAGTCAACGACGTTGCTAAATTAAAAACCGAAGGTAAAGCGCAGTACACCAGCATGCTCAACGAGCAGGGTGGCGTAATTGATGACCTCATCGTTTATCATTTTAGCGACACCTCATACCGTTTGGTGGTTAACTCAGCCACCCGCGAACGTGACCTTGGTTGGATCGAAAAAGTCGCTGCAGATTTTGATGTCACCATTAATGAGCGTGATGACATGGCGATGATCGCTGTGCAGGGCCCCGAGTCAGAAGCTAAGTTAAACGCCGTGTTGAGCAGCGAAGACTTCGCAACCATCGAAGGCATGAAGCCTTTCTTAGGTAAGCAAGTGGGCGATTTATTTATCGCTACCACTGGCTACACGGGCGAAAAAGGTTACGAAATTATTGTGCCAGCCGAGCAAGTTAGTGATTTGTGGAAGCAACTCATCGCTGCTGACGTAGCCCCCTGTGGTTTAGGTGCGCGCGATACGTTGCGTTTAGAAGCCGGTATGAACCTTTACGGACAAGACATGGATGAGTCGGTCACCCCACTTGAGTCAAATATGGGCTGGAGTGTTGCATTTGAACCGACTGACCGCGACTTTATTGGCCGCCAAGCGCTTGAACAACAAAAACAAGCCGGTCACCACAAACTGGTTGGCTTGGTGATGGAAGACAAAGGCGTCTTGCGCCACGGTCTGAAAGTGATCGTTGATGGTGGCGAGGGTGTCATCACTTCTGGTACATTCTCACCATCACTTGGTTTTTCAATCGCAATGGCACGCGTGCCTGCGAACGTGGGTGATACCGCACAAGTTGAGATGCGCAAAAAACAGGTCACTGTGAAGGTTGTGAAACCTGCATTCGTGCGAAACGGTCAATCTGTTTTATAATAGCGTCAGAATTTAGTTAAATAGTCAGACAACCTGCCAGCGGCAGTTGGATTGAGAAGGATAGAGTTATGAGCAACATTCCAGCGGATCTTAAATATGCGTCAACTCACGAGTGGGTACGTGACGAAGGCGATGGCACTTTCACTATCGGTATCACCGAGCACGCGCAAGACCTTTTGGGCGACATGGTGTTTGTTGAGTTACCCGAAGTGGGTGACAAAGTGTCAGTCGGCGATGACGTAGCGGTTGCGGAGTCTGTTAAAGCAGCTTCAGACATCTACGCACCGATTAGCGGTGAAGTTATCGCGATTAATGAAGACCTTGAAGACGCGCCAGAAAACGTCAACAACGACCCGTATGGTGACGGTTGGTTGTTCCGCATTAAAGCGGAAGACAGCGGTGAGCTAGGTAACTTGCTCGACGCCGACGCGTATGAAGCGTCTATCGACGAAGATTAAGCGTTAATGTAACGCCACAAGGAAAGTGAAGGACCCCGGCATGCTCCGGGGTTCCGTGTTTTTTTGCACTGTTCGATTCCCAATTTGTACGAGGCCGAGGTAAATGACCAGTACTACCCTTACGCAGTTAGAACATCACGATGAATTTATTGGCCGTCATATCGGTCCGAGTCATGATGAGCAGCAAGCCATGCTCAAAGAGCTTGGCGTAGATACTTTAGAAGCGTTGACCAAAGATACGGTTCCAGGCTCTATTTTACGCGACCCCTTTTTAAAAGTCGGCGAGCCTAAAACTGAGCGTGAAGCATTGGCTGAACTCAAAGCCATTGCGAAAAAGAACCAGATCTTTACCTCGTACATTGGTATGGGTTACTACGATACGGTAACGCCCAACGTTATTTTGCGTAACGTATTAGAAAACCCAGGTTGGTATACCGCATACACGCCTTACCAGCCCGAAATCGCACAAGGTCGTTTGGAAGCCTTATTGAACTTCCAACAAATGACCATGGATCTAACCGGTTTGGATCTTGCGAGTGCCTCATTGCTTGATGAAGCCACGGCAGCTGCCGAAGCAATGGCGATGGCGAAGCGAGTATCGAAAAACAAAAAATCAAACGCGTTTTACATTGCGGACAACGTGTACACGCAAACCATCGACGTGGTGAAAACTCGCGCTGAATACTTTGGCTTTGACATTATTGTCGGCCCGGCGCGTGAAGCATCTGACCACGATGTGTTTGGTGCGCTATTACAGTACCCCGACAAAACCGGCGAACTGCACAACATTGAACAGTTGATTGGCGAGCTGCAAGAGAAGAAGGCGATTGTTTCGGTGGCTTCCGATCTGATGAGCTTGTTGATGCTGAAATCTCCGGGCGAAATGGGTGCGGATATCGTATTTGGTAACGCACAACGCTTTGGTGTACCAATGGGCTATGGCGGTCCACACGCCGCATTCTTTGCAACTCGTGATAAGTTCAAACGTTCATTGCCCGGTCGTATCATTGGTGTGTCTAAAGACTCACGTGGTCGCCCTGCGTTGCGTATGGCAATGCAAACCCGCGAACAGCACATCCGTCGCGAGAAGGCTAACTCGAACATCTGTACCGCGCAGGTATTACTGGCCAACATGGCGTCGTTTTATGCGGTGTACCATGGGCCACAAGGTTTGCGTCGCATTGCTAACCGTATCCATCGATTAACTGACATCGTAGCCTTGGGTATGCAGGATAAAGGCGTTCAAATCAGCAACGCGCATTGGTTTGATACGCTGACTTTTGAGATGAAAGAGAACGCGACCGACGTGTTGGCGCGCGCTAAAGCGGCTGGCATTAACCTGCGTAATGACGGTGAAGCCGTGTTTGGTATCAGCATGGATGAAGCCAAAACACGTGCAGACGTTGAAGTATTATTTAACGTCTTGTTCGGTGATGACCATGGACTGGATGTTGAAGTCCTCGATAGCCGCGTAGCGAGCAAAGAAGTCGAATCAGTTCTAGCGCAATTGGTACGCGAATCGGACTACCTAACGCACCCAGTATTTAACGAGTATCACTCAGAAACCGAGATGCTGCGTTACATCAAAAAGCTGGAAAACAAAGATTTAGCATTGAACCACTCAATGATCTCATTGGGTTCATGCACCATGAAGCTGAACGCCACCGCTGAAATGATTCCAGTGACTTGGCCTGAGTTTGCTCAGTTGCACCCATTCTGCCCTGTCGAGCAAGCGCAAGGCTACGCAGAAATGATTTCGTCGTTGTCTGAGTGGTTGGTTGATATCACCGGTTACGATGCGCTTTCAATGCAACCGAACTCAGGTGCGCAGGGTGAATATGCCGGCTTATTGGCAATCCAGAAATACCACGAAAGCCGCGGCGAAGGTCACCGTAATATCTGCTTGATCCCAAGCTCAGCGCACGGTACTAACCCGGCTTCAGCACAGATGATGAACATGAAAGTGGTCGTGGTTGATTGCGATAAAAACGGTAACGTGGACATGGCAGATCTGAAAGCTAAAGCCGAAGAGGCGGGCGACCACCTGTCATGCATCATGGTGACCTACCCATCGACACACGGTGTGTATGAAGAAGGCATCCGTGAAATTTGCGAGCTGGTACACGAGTTTGGTGGCCAAGTTTACATGGACGGTGCCAATATGAACGCGCAGGTGGGTGTTACTTCTCCAGGCTACATTGGCTCGGATGTATCGCACTTAAACCTACATAAGACCTTCTGCATCCCACACGGTGGTGGTGGTCCAGGTATGGGCCCGATTGGCGTGAAAGAGCACTTAAAGCCGTTCTTGCCAAACCACAGCATCATTAACTTGAAGACCACTGAGTTGGGCAATGGCGCAGTATCAGCAGCCCCTTATGGTAGCGCAAGCATTTTGCCTATTTCTTGGATGTACATCGCGATGATGGGCGGTCGTGGCTTACGTGAAGCGTCAGAAACTGCGATTCTGAATGCTAACTACGTTGCTGAAAAACTCAGCAAGCACTTCAAGATCTTGTACCGTGGTCGTAACAACCGTGTCGCGCACGAGTGTATTATCGACTTGCGCCAAATGAAAGAAGACGCCGGTATCGCCGAGATTGACGTGGCGAAACGCTTGCAGGATTACGGCTTCCACTCACCAACGATGAGCTTCCCAGTTGCGGGTACCATCATGGTTGAGCCAACCGAATCTGAATCTAAAGCAGAACTCGATCGCTTTATTGAAGCGTTGGTTTGCATCAAGCAAGAAGCTGACAAAATCGCAGCAGGTGAGTGGCCGCAAGACAACAACCCGTTGGTTAACGCACCACACACGCTAGCCGATATCACCGATGCTGAGTGGGACCGTCCTTACGACCGTCACACCGCAACTTATCCGGTTGAAGCGGTAAGCTATGACAAGTTCTGGCCAACCGTTAACCGTATCGATGACGTATATGGCGACCGTAACCTGATGTGCTCATGCCCGAGTATTGAAGAGTATCGGTAAGTTGGAATAAATTTTGTTCCAATCAACCAAAAAAGCGAACTTCCGGGTTCGCTTTTTTTATGCCTGACGCAGAGCTTTGCATAAATCTTACCGGGCCTTTACAGAAGCCGTTGATCGAATCGCGTATGCTACGCGCGGTTCAATTAAGTGGAGATAATAATGAAATACGTATGGCTTGGTATGGTTTCGCTATTGATGTCGGCGTGTAGTTCTATTCCAAAGCATAGCCCAGCGCATTTGGTGGGTCAGGTAGAGACTGGTAAGGCGTCTTATTATGCGATGAAGTATCAATTTCGCACCACCGCCAGTGGCGAGCGTTACAGCCATTTTGACGATACCGCGGCGCATAAAACCTTGCCGTTCGGCACCTTGGTGCGTGTGACCAATCTCGCCAGTGGTGAGTCAGTGGTGGTGAAGATCAATGACCGGGGCCCCTTTATCAAAGGACGTATTATTGATCTTTCACGTTCCGCTTTTGGCGAAATCGCTGACCTCGATGTCGGTATCATTGATGTAAAAATGCAAGTGATTACTGACTAACTAAAGCACATGCCAGGGCTCTGCGCGCAAAACGTCGCGGAGCTCTTCCTCGTAGCTCGGTTTAAGATGTGTTATCCAGATGCTATGTGGCGGCTTTTCGAGTTGCTCTAATAGGCGGCTAACTAATGACGGCGTCATGTGCTGGGTTTTGATCGCTACTTCTTCGAGCCTGTCAGGGAACGAACATTCCACCATCAGTGTGCTAATGGGGGGTAATTCGTTGAGCTTTGAGACAAGGGCGTCGGTCACGATGCAATCGGCACAAAACACAAAATGTGAGTGTTCACTGACTTTGGGTTGTTGCACTGCGTAACCAATGGTGGGTATGGCGTGTGGCACTTCGAACGCGGTGAGCGTCATGCCTTGATGCTCAATGACTTGGCCTGGATTAATCTCAACTAACTCGAGCATGGGCGTTCCGTTATCTTGCACCTGAGTAAAGTCGGGCCAAATATCATTATTAAAAATATGCTGTTTAAGGCGCTCTAAGCTGTGGGCGAGGCCATACACTTTGAGCGGTAAACGACTTTGGTCAAACAGGTTACTGACGAAGGTGGGTAGCGCCGCTATATGATCCATGTGGGCATGGGTCAAAAAGATATGGCGAATGGCTTTCATCTCGCTGAGTTGTAACGACGATAAGCCAGTTCCGGCATCGATGAGCGTTTCACCGTTTAATTGGATGCAGGTTGAGCCTTTTTGCGGGTTACCGCTGAGCCCACCGCTACTGCCTAGCACTCGAAACATTGCACACCTGTTATAAAAAGAGGACACTTATCGTTACAACTATAGTATCGATTTAATTGTCAGTTCGAAATAGGATTCGTTAGGATTATTCCAGACAACTCGAAGGAGAATGACATGATAAAAACAACAACCGCAACTATCCAAGGTCATGAAGTAGAACAGTATCTCGATATTGTGGTAGGTGAGGCGATCTTAGGTGCCAATGTATTCAAAGATATTTTTGGTGCGGTACGCGATATCGTCGGCGGCCGCGCTGGCGCTTATGAACGTGAGATGACTCGGGCGCGCGAAATTGCGTTTGCAGAGGTTGAAGAAAAAGCCAAGTTATTAGGCGCTGATGCGGTGATTGGCATTGATATCGACTATGAAGTGGTTGGTCAAAAAGGTGCTATGATGATGGTCAGCGTCAGCGGTACCGCCGTTAAACTTAAAAAATAAGGAGCAACAGTGCAGACATCAACACCCGATCACACGTCCGCAAAACAAGCGATGACGCCACAACTGGTGGTGGTATCGATTTTTTGGCTGGGTTTACTGTTGGTGGCAAGCTGGGTTAAGCCCGATTACAGCCACATGAGCCAGTACATCAGCGAAATTAATGCTACCGGCACAACGGCAGCTGGCGTGCTGGGCTGGGTCGGCTTTGTACCCTTTGCGATTGTGGTGTTAAGTTTCTTGGTGTCTGCGCGTAGCCGAGTACGTGTTGAGGGTATCAGTGCACTCGGCTACGCATTACTGTTCTTTTACCCCTTTGCTTATTTGGGCGCAGCGCTTGCGCCTTGCGATGCCGGTTGTCCGATTGACGGTTCGGCATCGCAAACGATTCACAATTGGATCGGTATTCTAAGTTACTTGGGCTTTGCCGCCGGTACGTTGTTGCTCGCCTTTACCCCTCGCGCGCATTGGGCGTTGCGAATTGTTTTTGTGTTATTGGCGATCATTATCGGGTTAGGCTTTTTCATCATGCCAACCGAAAACCTCGAACCCGTTCGAGGCGCAATTCAACGGTACCTCGAAATTGCCCAGTTAGCTGTATTCTGGCTACTACTTGGAATCACCCGTAAACACTCCTCAAACGAATAGAGGGCAGTATGACACGCAAACAAATACGTTTATCGGTCGAAGGAATGAACTGCGGCTCCTGTGCGAGTCGCGTTGATAAGGCGTTAAATGGTGTCAAAGGCATTGAGGATGTCAGTGTTAACTTAGCCTCTGATGCCGCGGAAATGACGCTAGTCACAGCGTCGCAAGAGGATGCGATTCAGGCGATAAGGGACGCAGGCTATGACGCTCATGCGATTGTCGATCGTGAGGCGGAAATGGCGCGACAAGAGCAGCAAAAGGCGAACGAATTTAAACAACTAAAACGCGATCTGATCATTGCTGTGCTGTTTACCTTGCCCGTTTTTGTTATTGCGATGGGTAGCCATTTGATCCCAGCATTTGGTGAGTGGGTTGATTCCAGCTTAGGCCAAACCACCAATTTTTGGATACAAATGTTGCTGACAACGGTGGTGTTGGCATGGCCCGGTCGTCGCTTTTATCAAATAGGTATTCCAGCGCTATTGCGTCGAGCCCCTGATATGAATTCACTTGTCGTGCTGGGTGCGACGGCTGCCTGGGGTTACTCCGTCGTTGCCACGCTAATGCCGCAGTGGCTTCCTGCGCATGCGGTGAATGTCTATTTTGAAGCCTCCGCAGTGATAGTGACGTTGATTTTGGCTGGGCGCTTTTTAGAAGCGCGAGCGAAAAGTCACACGTCCGATGCGATTAAACGCTTATTGAACTTACAAAGCAAAACGGCGCGTCGTGTTCGTGACGACGACAGTAGCGAGACTGTTGATATTAAGTCGCTGAGTAAAGGCGATATTATCGAAGTACGTCCGGGCGAGCAGGTGCCTGTCGATGGCACCATCGTGAGTGGCGACAGTTATGTGAATGAGTCGATGATTACCGGCG
>NZ_CAXGLS010000049.1:0-16419 GCF_964010655.1 uncultured Idiomarina sp. | reverse complement strand
CGCTCAGAAACAGGCACTTCTTTCCACGTTTTAAAGGCTTCTCGTGCACTCGCAACAGCAGCTTCCATCTCGTCTTGAGTCGCGCATGGAGCTTCGGCAATCACTTCTTGGGTCGCTGGATTGGTTACTGGAATCCAAGATTCAGTTTTTGAAGCGCGAAACTCTCCGTCGATATACAGAGGCACTTTTTTAGACATAACTCACCTTCTTGTTGTGTTATTTTATAAACCAAATTTTCATAATCCTTAAAAGAGACGCATACCGTGCCACTTTTAATTCTTATTACGTTACTCTGGGCGGCAAGCTTCTCGCTCATCGGCGAGTACCTTGCCGGCCAAGTTGATGGCTATTGGGTCGTATTTATCCGTATGGCACTTGCTTTGTTGACTATCTTGCCATTATTTAAATGGCGTCAACTTAACGCTTACTCGGTTAAAACACTGACTCAACTTGCCGGAATTGGTGCCGTGCAAATCGGCTTAATGTACTTATTTTTGTATCACGCATTTCTCTATTTGAGTGTCGCCGAGGTACTATTGTTCACGATATTCACCCCGCTTTACATTACACTCATCGACGAAATCATTTTAGGGCGCCGCCGCTTACCATTCACTTGGTGGCTCGCCGCGGCGATCTCTGTTTTAGGCGCCGCCATCATTCGCTACCAAGGCCTCAGCACCGACTTTGTCATTGGCTTTGCCCTGATTCAAGCCGCCAACATATGTTTTGGTGCCGGCCAAGTCGCTTACAAACGGCTCGAGCTGGGCTCAACGCAACATCAAATTCAACAATTTGCCGCATTTTTCGCGGGCGCCAGTCTCGTTTCTGGCTTAGGCGTTTTACTCTTTGGTAATCACCAAATGTTACCTAACACGCCATTACAATGGGGCATTTTGTTCTGGCTCGGCATTGTCGCGTCCGGACTTGGCTATCTCGGCTGGAACCTTGCCAGCAAATGGGTCAATACCGGACAGCTCGCTGCCATGAACAATGCCCTAATTCCTGCCGGGATTCTCGTTAACGTGTTGTTTTGGCAACACGATACCGACTGGTTGAGGTGGCTGCTGGGCGCGAGCTTAATTGTTATTGCGGTTGTTTTAGCTTCGCGCCAGCAGATTAACCTCAAACGTTAGTTACATCATTTCAACGGCGAGTGCGACGGCTTCACCACCACCAATACACAATGAGGTAATGCCCCGTTTTTCGCCACGTTGCTTCAATGCATGTAGCAAGGTCACCAACAAACGGGCGCCACTGGCACCAATCGGATGACCGAGTGCACACGCACCGCCATGAACATTAACGCGATTAGCGTCAAGCTTCATTTCGTTGATTGCTAACATGGTGACCATGGCGAAGGCTTCGTTGATTTCCCATAAATCGACGTCTTCTTTGCTCCACCCGACTTGGTTCAACAACGCGTCCATCGCGCCAATAGGCGCCACAGTAAACTCAGCAGGCGCCTGAGAATGAGTTGCATGCCCTTTAACGCGAGCAAGCGGTTTCAAACCGCGCTTAGCAGCCTCACTCTCGCGCATCAATACAAGCGCCGCAGCCCCATCCGAGATTGAGCTTGAGTTGGCAGCTGTAATAGTGCCATCTTTCTTAAACGCAGGACGTAGTTGTGGGATCTTGTCGAGTCGCGCTTTGCCCGGCTGCTCGTCGGTATCTACGGTGACATCACCCTTGCGCGTCGAATACGTCAACGGTGTAATCTCACCTTTGAAGTAACCTTTCTCAATAGCGGCCTGCGCTTTCTCTAGCGAGTTAATCGCAAAGTTATCCATTGCATCGCGGTCAAGACCGTATTTGTCAGCCGTGTCCTGCGCATAACAACCCATAGCTTTGCCTTCGTAGGCATCCTCTAGACCATCAAGCATCATGTGGTCAAACAATTGACCATGTCCCATGCGATACCCGTTACGGCCTTTGTCAAGTAAGTAAGGCGCACGTGACATACTTTCCATACCGCCTGCCACAACAACATCTGCTGAGCCTGCACGAATTAAGTCCGTTGCAAACATCGCTGCTTTTAAGCCCGAACCACAGACTTTATTAATGGTCGTAGCACCTGTGCTTTGCGGTAAACCGGCATATAACATCGCCTGACGTGCGGGCGCTTGACCTAACCCCGCCGGCAGTACGTTACCCATAATGACCTCAGAAACATCGGTTTCTTTGAGGCCGCTATTTCCTAACGCAGCTTTAATCGCAGTAGCCCCTAAATTAGGCGCACTGACTTCACTCAGGCTACCTTGGAAGCCCCCCATTGCTGTCCGGTTTGCGGCAACAATTACGACCGAATCGTTTGACATCTTTCCTCCAATACCACTTTACGTTAACGTAAACTTCCTCTAAGCTTAGATCTTAGGTCAACTAAAAAGCAAGTCTGATGAGTAACAAAATCACTTATACGATCGGCGAATTGGCAAAACAATTTGACATTACGACCCGTTCTATCCGCTTCTACGAAGACGAAGGGTTACTGTCGCCTCGTCGTCAAGGTCAACATCGAATTTACAATAATAAAGATCGCGTCCGTCTAAAACTTATTTTACGTGGCAAGCGGTTAGGTTTCTCGTTAGCTGAAACCCGACGTTTATTTGAGTTGTATGACGCAGACAATAGTTCGGCTGCACAGTTAGAAAAGGTACTTGAATTAATCGCCGAGAAAAAGGCATCACTCAAGCAACAAATGGAAGATATCAACGTATTACTGACTGAGCTCTCGGGTCTTGAGCAACGTTGCCAAGACGAACTTGAGTCAGTGCGAACGACAACCAAGAAAGTAGTCTCATCTCAGGAGTCATTATGATTACGCAATTTAATTCTTTTAACTTTGGCTTAGGCGAAACCGCGGACATGCTTCGTGAAGCAGTCAACGCATTTGCACGCGATGAAATCGCACCTCGTGCAGCTGAAATTGATGAAGCCAATGAGTTTCCAAGTGATTTATGGCGTAAACTCGGGGATATGGGTCTACTCGGTTTGACAGTTGACGAACAGTATGGCGGCTCAGGTATGGGTTACCTTGAACACGTCATCGCGATGGAAGAAATAAGTCGCGCATCAGCCTCTGTCGGCTTAAGTTACGGTGCTCATTCAAACCTGTGCGTTAACCAAATCGCACGCAACGGCAACGAAGAACAGAAACAAAAATACTTACCTAAGCTCTGTACCGGTGAACATGTAGGCGCGCTCGCGATGAGCGAACCTAATGCGGGTTCGGACGTGGTCAGCATGAAACTGAAAGCCGAGAAAAAAGGCGACAAGTACGTACTGAACGGCAACAAAATGTGGATTACGAATGGTCCCGATGCCGACGTTTTTGTGATTTATGCGAAAACCGATGCCGAAAAAGCCTCGCGTGGTATCACCGCATTTATCGTTGAGAAAAACACCCCAGGATTTAGCCAAGCCCAAAAGCTCGACAAACTTGGAATGCGCGGTTCAAATACCTGCGAATTAGTATTCGAAGATGCTGAAGTGCCTGCTGAAAACATTCTAGGCGAACTCAATGGCGGCGTTGAAGTATTAATGAGTGGTTTGGATTACGAGCGCGCGGTACTTGCGGCAGGTCCACTGGGCATCATGCAAGCGTGTCTAGATGCCGTCGTACCGTACATCCATGATCGTAACCAATTCGGCAAAGCGATTGGTGAGTTCCAATTGGTACAGGGTAAGGTTGCGGACATGTACACGCGCACTAACGCAGCGCGTGCTTACGTTTACGCGGTGGCGCAATCGTGCGACCGTGGTGAAACCACGCGCAAAGACGCAGCGGGTGCAATACTTTATGCAGCCGAGCTAGCGACTCAACTTGCTCTTGATGCGATTCAATTGCTCGGTGGTAACGGCTACATTAACGAATACCCGACTGGACGTCTGTTACGTGATGCCAAACTTTATGAAATTGGTGCCGGTACGTCAGAAATCCGCCGTATGCTGATTGGTCGTGAGTTGTTCAACGAGTCCAAATAAAAGGAGACGCTGTGGCTATTCTTGCAAGCAAAGTCAACACCCGCGACGAGCAGTTCAAAGCGAACTATGAATCGATGCAAGCGGTCGTTGATGACGTGAACGCTAAAGTCGAACAAATTAAACAAGGCGGCGGTCCTAAATATCAAGAGCGTCACTTGTCGCGCGGTAAACTGTTACCGCGCCAACGTATTAATAAGCTGCTTGACGCTGGTTCAGCGTTTTTAGAAATCGGTCAGTTCGCTGCATGGGACGTGTATGACGATTATGTGCCGGCGGCCGGTGTCGTCGCGGGTATTGGTCGCGTCGAAGGCGTTGAGTGCATGATCGTTGCTAACGATGCAACGGTAAAAGGCGGTACTTATTATCCGTTAACCGTTAAGAAGCATCTGCGCGCGCAAGAAATTGCCGAACGATGCCAT
This sequence comes from uncultured Idiomarina sp., assembly GCF_964010655.1. Taxonomy (NCBI): domain Bacteria; kingdom Pseudomonadati; phylum Pseudomonadota; class Gammaproteobacteria; order Alteromonadales; family Idiomarinaceae; genus Idiomarina; species uncultured Idiomarina sp. The sequence continues at coordinate 12,019 of NZ_CAXGLS010000049.1, read as the reverse complement.
TTGCCGTGTATTTACTTAGTCGACTCAGGCGGAGCCAACCTACCGCGTCAGGATGATGTATTCCCAGATAAAGATCACTTTGGTCGCATCTTTTTTAATCAAGCCAACATGTCAGCTAAGGGCATTCCACAGATCGCGGTTGTCATGGGTCTATGTACAGCTGGCGGTGCTTATGTGCCTGCTATGGCCGACGAGAGCGTGATTGTAAAAGAGCAAGGCACTATTTTTCTTGCCGGTCCGCCATTAGTTAAAGCGGCAACGGGCGAGGAAGTCAGCGCCGAAGAACTCGGTGGTGCCGATGTACACACGCGGGTTTCAGGTGTTGCCGATCACTTTGCCCATAACGACGAGCATGCTTTGGCATTAGCGCGCCGTTCAGTGGCACGATTAAACCGTCCTGCACCGACTCAGTTAGATCAACGCGAAAGCAAACCGCCGCGTTATGATGCAAAAGAACTCTATGGCATCGTTGGCACCGATTTACGTAAGCCTTACGATGTTCACGAAGTGATTGCGCGTGTCGTGGATGACTCTGATTTTGATGAGTTTAAAGCGAACTACGGTACCACGCTGGTGACGGGCTTTGCGCGTATTCACGGGTACCCCGTCGGTATCGTGGCAAATAACGGTATTTTATTCTCCGAAAGTGCACAAAAAGGTGCACATTTTATTGAGTTGTGCGCGCAGCGTAAAATTCCTCTCGTGTTCTTGCAAAACATCACCGGTTTTATGGTCGGAAAAAAATATGAAGCCGAGGGTATCGCTAAGCATGGGGCTAAGATGGTCATGGCTGTATCCTGTGCCAAAGTACCTAAGTTTACCGTGCTGATTGGCGGGAGCTATGGTGCAGGTAACTACGGCATGTGCGGACGTGCCTACGATCCGACCCTGATGTTTATGTGGCCAAACGCACGTATTTCGGTAATGGGTGGTGAACAGGCCGCCGGTGTAATGGCTCAAGTCACCAAGGACAACCTTGCACGTAAAGGCGAGCAACTGAGTGCGGAAGATGAAGCCAAGCTGAAGCAGCCGATTGTTGAGCAATACGAAAAACAAGGTCACCCTTACTACGCCTCGGGCCGTTTGTGGGATGACGGTATTATCGATCCAGCACAAACGCGCGATGTGCTCGGCCTTAGTATCGCCGCTTCACTTAACGCACCAATTGAAGACAGCCAGTTCGGCGTATTCCGGATGTAAGGAGAGCAATCATGAGTGAATACACTGAATTTTCAATCGATTCTCGTGGCGTCGCTTGGCTTACCTTGAACCGTCCAGAAGTGCACAATGCCTTCGACGATAAAATGATCGCTGAGCTCGTTGCCGCATTAACTGAAGTTGAGGAGTCTGAACAGGCGCGCGTTTTAGTATTGCGTTCCAATGGCAAAAACTTTTCCGCGGGCGCCGACTTAAACTGGATGCGCTCCATGGCGGATAAGGATTATCAAGAAAATATCGATGATGCCGCTGGTCTCGATCGCTTAATGAGCCAACTTGATCAGTTAAGCAAACCCACCATCGCACTCGTGCAAGGCGCTGCGTTTGGCGGCGCTGTTGGCTTAGCCGCCTGTTGCGACATGGTTTTAGCACAACCCAAAAGCAGTTTTTGCCTGAGCGAAGTCAAAATCGGCCTCATCCCCGCAGTGATAAGCCCCTATGTCGTACGTGTTATGGGTGAACGCCAAGCGCGTCGTTATATGTTGACCGCCGAACGTTTCTTTGCCGAAAAAGCCTTGCAAGCAGGATTAGTCACTGAAATTGTTGAAGAATTTGAAGACACCTTGCCATCACTTCTTGAGGCACTATTAAACAATTCACCACAAGCCTTGGGCGCGTGTAAACGCCTTATTCGTGGCGTTGCACACCAACCCACGAGTGAACAGGTGCGCCAATTTACTATTGAAGAAATTGCAAAAATTCGCGTATCAGATGAAGGTCAAGAAGGCCTCACTGCATTTTTAGAAAAACGCGCGCCGCAGTGGCAAAGCAAAAGTTAACGGGATTATTTATGATTCAATCACTTCTTATTGCAAACCGTGGTGAAATCGCTTGCCGTGTTATCGAAACGGCACGCCAAATGGGTATCCGCACCATTGCGGTATACTCGGCTGCGGACGCACAGGCACGGCATACGCAACTTGCTGACGAAGCCTATTACATTGGTCCGGCACCGAGCAACGAAAGTTACTTAAAGGCAGACACGATTATCAACGTCGCAAAATCTGCCGGCGCCGATGCTATCCATCCAGGTTACGGTTTTTTATCTGAGAATGAATCGTTTGCTGAACTCTGTCAGCAGAATGATATTATTTTTGTCGGTCCACCGGTTTCGGCGATTGCTGCAATGGGGTCTAAAAGTGCCGCTAAAGCCATTATGGAAGAAGCGGGTGTGCCTTTAGTTCCGGGTTATCATGGTAGCGAACAAGACGAAGACACGCTATTTGACAAAGCTAAAGAGGTTGGCTTCCCACTGCTTTTAAAAGCCGCTTATGGCGGTGGTGGTAAAGGTATGCGCGTGGTCGAATCGGAGCAGGATTTTAAATCTGCACTGAGTTCGGCAAAACGTGAAGCGAAATCATCGTTTGGCAATGACAAAGTCTTGTTTGAGCGCTTTATCCGTAATCCACGCCACGTAGAGATCCAAGTATTCTGCGACCAGCATGGCAACGCGGTATACCTTGCAGAACGGGATTGTTCGGTACAACGCCGTCACCAAAAAGTCATTGAAGAGGCTCCTGCACCGGCGTTATCGGAAACAACCCGTCAGGCGATGGGTGAAGCTGCCGTCAAAGCAGCAAAAGCTATTGACTACGTGGGTGCAGGCACGGTTGAGTTTTTATACGACGCCAGTGGCGAGTTTTTCTTCATGGAAATGAATACTCGCTTACAAGTCGAACACCCCGTAACAGAGATGATTACCGGCTTAGACTTAGTCGAATGGCAGCTCATGGTCGCCTCTGGGGACAGCTTACCGTTGACGCAAGACGCCGTCACCGTTAACGGTCATGCTTTCGAAGCGCGTATTTATGCAGAAGACCCTGCCAACGACTTTTTACCGAGCACGGGCACGATCCGTCACCTTCGTACCCCAGCAGTCAATGCCGGCGTGCGTATCGATACGGGTGTCGAGCAAGGTGATGAAATCTCGAGTTTCTACGATCCGATGATCGCCAAATTGATTGTTTGGGATACTGACCGAGATCGCGCCTTACTGAAGTTACAACGCGCTTTGAAGCAGTACCGTGTGACGGGCTTGCATACAAATATTGAGTTTTTACACCGGTTAGCAAGCCATCCAGCATTTATGCGCATGGATCTCACGACTGAATTTATCCAGCAGTATGAACAATCGTTATTCCCAGAGTCGACCCAAGATCTTAATTGGGTACGCACTGAAGCGGCAGTATTTGATGTATTACAACGTCAAACGCAAATCAACACCAACAATAGTCCGTGGAATCGTGCTGATGCACTGCGCTTGAATGAAGCCGCCGTGCACGTGGTTGAATTCAGTGACGGCGAAGAACTGAATCATGTTGAGCTCGAGCAAACAGATAATGGCTTTAGCGTGACAATTGGCGAAGAGCGCTTTGCCATCCAAGCGAGTATCCGAGATGATCAGCTCAACGTTGTTGTGAACGGTCATCGCTATCAGCGCTACATTGCGACCTGTGATGACACACTCACTGTATTTACCGAGCAAGGTCCAGTGACACTGCATCGCCATAAGGTGGCTGATACCTTGGTCGATGACAACGCCGGTGGAGGCCTGGTCGCGCCGATGAATGGCACAATCACAGATGTTTTGGTCAGCAAAGGCGACCACGTTGAGAAAGACCAAGCCCTTGTCATCATGGAAGCAATGAAGATGGAGTACACCATTAAAGCACATTGCGCAGGTGAAGTAACTGACGTATTTTTTGCCTCGGGTGACTTAGTGAGTGATGGTGACGAACTCGTTGCTATTGCCGAGAAGGAGTAAGCATGTTTAAACGCAGCGCTATGCCGGATGAAGTCAATATCGTCGAAGTCGGTCCACGCGATGGCTTACAAAATGAAGTGGCGGTTCCGACCGCCGCTAAAATAGAGCTGATTAATGCCCTGTCTAAAACGGGCCTAAAATATATAGAAAGCGCTAGTTTTGTCAGCCCGAAGTGGGTGCCACAGATGGCCGACAGTGGCGAGATCATGGAACAGATAGAACGTCACTCTGGGATTACTTACTCCGCTCTGACACCCAATCTAAAAGGATTGGAGAACGCGCTCGCGGTGAATACTGATGAGGTTGCCGTTTTTGGTGCCGCATCAGAACAATTTAGTCAGCGTAATATCAACTGTTCTATCGACGAGTCACTGGAGCGCTTTCGTCCGGTAATCAGCCAAGCACGACAAGCGAATGTACGCGTTCGCGGCTACGTCTCGTGTGTTCTAGGCTGTCCTTACCAAGGCGATGTACCACTCAAAGATGTCGCACATGTAGCGCAGCAATTGATCGAAATGGGCTGTTACGAAGTGTCTCTTGGCGACACAATTGGTGTCGGTACACCGCTACAAGCGGCTGAAATGGTTAAAGCCGTGCTTGAGGTAGTGCCGGCGGATCAGTTGGCGTTGCACTTTCACAATACGTACGGGCAGGCTTTGGCTAATATTCTTGCCTGTTTGGAGCTCGGCGTGAATACCGTTGATAGTGCGGTGGCAGGCTTAGGCGGTTGCCCTTACGCAAAAGGCGCCAGCGGTAATGTGGCGACCGAAGATGTGGTATACATGTTAAACGGAATGGGTATTAAAACGGGCGTCGAGCTTGATGCACTCGTCCGTGCAGGTGCTGATATTTGTCAGCACCTTGAACATGGCCCTCGCTCTCAAGTGGCACTCGCAGAACTGGCAAAAAAAGGATAATTAACATGGCAGCAGAACGACTTTGGCAACCCAGTGCGGATCAAATCGCTGAAGCGCGCATGAGCGATTTCCTGCAACAGATAAACGTGCATAATGACGCGGGTCTTGCGAATTATCACGAACTCTATCAGTGGTCGATTGATAACAACGAAGCATTTTGGTCGCTGATTTGGGATTACTTTGATGTGATTGGCGACAAGGGCGACGTCATTGTTCAAGATAAAGACAAGCTTCCAGGTGCCAAGTGGTTTCCAGAGGCTGAGTTGAACTTTGCGGAAAACCTACTGCGCCATAAAGATAACCACAGCGCACTGGTATTTCGCGGCGAGAACGGTGAGCGCCAAGAGCTCAGCTATGAAGCACTCTACTTGCAAGTTGCTCGTGCTGCACATGCACTAAAAACGCAGGGTGTATCGAGTGGCGATCGTGTCGCAGGAATGATGCCCAATTGCATTGAAACCATCGTAATGATGCTTGCCACAACGAGCTTAGGTGCAATTTGGTCATCCTGTTCACCGGATTTTGGTGTGCAAGGTGTACTCGACCGTTTTGGCCAGATTGAACCGAAAGTCCTGATTACAGTCGATGGCTACTTTTATAACAAAAAGAATCTCAATATAAAGGATAAAGTAAGCGAAATTGCAGACAACTTGCCGACTGTTGAGCATTTGGTACTTGTTAACTTTAGCGGTCAGTCAGAGGTGGTCGATGACGCTCGCATGGTGCGTTACGAGGATTTCCTAGATAATGATGCTAGCCATATTGATTTTGTAAGAAAGCCGTTCAACCATCCGGTCTATATTATGTTTTCTTCAGGTACCACAGGCGTGCCTAAATGTATTGTTCACGGTGCTGGCGGCACGTTATTACAACATTACAAAGAACACGGCTTGCATACTGACTTAGGTCGTGAAGATACGCTGTTCTACTTTACAACCTGTGGCTGGATGATGTGGAACTGGCTGGTCAGCGGGCTCGCATTAGGTGCTAAGTTAGTCTTGTTTGATGGTTCACCATTCGCTCCTAAACCGGAAGTGCTTTGGGATATTGCCGACGAAGAGCACATCAGCGTGTTCGGTACCAGTGCAAAATATTTATCTGCGCTAGAAAAAGCCGATGTCAAACCGCGTCAATCTCACGAGCTAAAAGCATTGCGGAGCATATTGACCACAGGCTCAGTCTTGCCTCCAGAAAGTTTTGACTACGTCTACCGTGATATTAAAACTGACCTTTGCTTATCATCAATTTCAGGTGGAACCGACATTGTTTCGTGTTTCGCCCTAGGCTGCCCTATCCTGCCGGTTTATCGCGGTGAGTTACAATGTCGAGGACTCGGTTTAGCGGTCAATGTGTACAATGATCAAGGCGAAGCTGTTAAACAACAAAAAGGCGAGTTGGTGTGCGAGAATTCATTTCCCAATATGCCCGTTGGGTTCTGGGGTGATGACGATGGCCAACGCTATTTTAACGCCTACTTTGCACGCTTCGATAACATCTGGGCACACGGCGACTTTGCCGAGTTAACCGAACATGACGGCGTAATTATTTACGGTCGGTCGGATGCAGTACTTAACCCAGGTGGTGTACGCATTGGCACAGCCGAGATTTACCGCCAAGTTGAGAAGGTGGACGTTGTGCTAGAGAGCATTGCTATCGGTCAACAATGGGACGACGATGAGCGCGTCGTACTATTTGTGCGTCTCCGTGAGGGTGCGCAGCTTGACGATGCTTTGGTAAAAACGATCAAGCAAACGATTCGCGCAAACGCTACCCCTAGACACGTGCCTGCGGTTATATTACAAGTGAACGATATTCCAAGAACCATTAGTGGTAAGATCGTTGAACTTGCGGTTCGTAACGTTGTGCATGGGCAACCCGTACAAAATACCGATGCGTTGGCGAACCCCGATGCCTTGAACGAATTTAAGGATCGTCCAGAGCTCAGTCGTTAAGAGAGTCTAATTCATGCGTTTAAAGCTTTTTGCGGGTGCCAAGCAAGCCGTTATTACCATAGTAACAGGGGTCTTAATCTCAATCATCGCGTTCTCCTATGTACGCTATCTAGAGAATATAGATGCACGCGAGGCACTTGAAAACGAAGCTTATAATATTCAGCGCGAGGTTCGACAAAACTTGGTGGCGCACTTATACGCCACTGAGTTGTTCGCGCGTGAGTTAAAGCAGAGTAAACAAGAGCTCGATGATAGATGGAACGACGATGCGAATATTATCTCACTCTATTATCAAAGTATCACCGCTATGGTGTGGTTATCCCCCGATTTAGTCATTCAAAAATACTATCCGCCCGATCGTCAAGCTCAATTATTAGGCACGCCTTTCAAAGGTTCTGAACTGACAACGACACTCCTTAAGTCTGAGGGTAATCAGCATGCGATGATAGGTAGTGCCGGTAACTTAGGGCGAATCGGTAGCGACATTGTTATGTTTTCGCGCATCGAAAATGCCTCGCGCCAAGGCTTTTTAGGATTGATCATTAGTCTGCAAGATTTATTAAATAATGTCATTCGGCAGAATATTTCTGAAGGTTATCAAGTAGCTATTAGTCGCGACGGTCAGACGCTCTATCAGTTTGCCGGTGACGTCACCTTGCGAGACCAATGGGCCGTTAGCCGTACGCTTCAGCTGCTAGGCTCACAATGGCAATTGCATGTGTGGATGACGCCCGCACGGCTTGCAGAGGAACGACAAGGGCTTGCCCTCACCTTGTTATTTACCGGGTTATTCATCACGGCGATGCTGACCTTGGTGTTCTATATTGTTGCTCAAAGCCGATACAAAGCCCAGCAACTCGCAGATGCGAACATCGAACTTTATTCAGAAATCGACGAGCGAGAGCGCGTTGAAAAAGAAATCGCATATCTTGCTGAACACGACGCCCTGACGCGTCTAATAAACCGCAATGCGTTAATGCGAATTCTTTCCGAATGGCTCGCTGATGACGCCAAGAACGGCCTTACTGCAATATTATTTATTGATTTGGATCGCTTTAAAGAAGTCAATGACGCGCTCGGTCATACCGTTGGCGATGAACTGATCAAGCGGGTAGCTCGCCGCATCAAAAAGCTAGCGCCCAATGAAGCTGTGTTGGCTCGTTCGGGCGGGGACGAGTTTCTATTGGCCGTACCTCACTCGACATCCCGTGAGCACATCCTGACGCTTGCCGATCAATTATTGCAAGCACTCGACGCTCATTTCTATGTCGATGAATACGAGCTATTCATTAGTGCATCCATTGGCATCGCATTCGCTGAAGATGCGGACAATAATCCCGAGTATTTAATTCGAAATGCTGATACGGCTCTTTATCAAGCAAAAGATAATGGCCGCAACACCTATCACATATATAGCCAAGCAGTGCATCGCGATTTGGCAAAAAAATTAGAAATGGTCAAACAGCTACGTCATGCAGTAGAGCAAGAGGCTTTAGAAGTTTATTATCAGCCGAAAGTAGAGTTACTTGGCCACCGAATTACAGGCCTTGAGGCGCTCGTACGTTGGGTAAAAGATGATGGTACAGTGATTGGTCCTGACCAATTTATTCCTATCGCCGAGGATACAGGCTTAATTATACCACTATCCGAGTACGTCATGCGGACCGCCTGTAACCAACTTAAACGGTGGCACGAAATGGGCTTCAATGATCTCACAATGGCAATCAATATCTCGGGTAAGCAGTTACATCTGCCTGACTTAGTTGACACCATTGTTGATAATGTAAGCGAAGCACGACTATCATCCAAATGTATTGAGTTAGAACTCACGGAACAAGTGTTTATCGAAAATATACAATCGCACACCAACTTTATGCACTCCGTGCGTGAGCATGGTATGTCGCTTGCTATCGATGATTTTGGCGTCGGCTATTCGTCGTTGTCTTACCTGAAAAACTTTCCAGTGACTTCGCTCAAGATTGATCGCTCATTCGTGCGCGATCTGCCAGACAACGAAGACGATGCAGTTATCGTTCAAACCATTATAAATTTAGCGAAAAACCTAAATATTCAATTAGTCGCTGAGGGTATTGAAACCAGCGAGCAAGTCGAGTTTTTATTAAGTAGAGACTGTGGCATAGGACAAGGCTACTTATTCAGCCGACCCGTCCCCGCAGACGAAATTACACAGCTATTGCAAAACTATCATGGCCTGATGCCGATTGATATCAGCTCATGATTATGGAGGTTAACGTGGAACGCGAAAGTATGGACTTTGACGTTGTCATCGTGGGCGCCGGTCCATCTGGGCTGGCGGCAGCATGTCGACTAGGGCAACTTGCTCAAGAGAATGAGCAAGAACTGATGATTTGTGTGGTTGAAAAAGGTGCTGATATTGGTGCTCACATATTGTCAGGTGCCGTATTTGAGCCGCGCGCAATGAACGAACTCTTCCCAGATTGGAAGGAACGCGGTGCGCCGCTCAATACAGCCGTCACAGAAGATGAAATACTGCTATTAAATGATGCGCAAAATAGTCGTAAATTACCGCATATTGCAGTACCGAAAACCTTCCATAACGAAGGTAATTACATCGTTAGCATGGGTAACATTTGCCGTTGGTTAGCGGAGCAAGCTGAAAGCCTAGGTATCGAAATTTTTCCGGGATTTGCCGCAAGTGAGTTAATTAAAAACGAAGACGGTAGTATTGGCGGTGTTATCACTGGCGATATGGGCGTTGCAAAAGATGGCTCAGAAAAAGATGGCTACATGCCAGGCATGGAGTTGCGTGCAAAATACACGCTTTTTGCTGAAGGCTGTCGTGGTCATTTAGGCAAACAATTATTGCAACAATTTCAACTCGATAAAGACGCGACTCCACAACATTTCGGTATCGGCTTTAAAGAAATCTGGGATATTCCGGCTGAACAACACAAGCCGGGTAAAGTTGTACATACCGCAGGCTGGCCTCTTAATGACAACGGTTCAGGAGGGGGGTATTTATATCATGCCGATGATGGTCAGGTGTATGTCGGTTTAATTATCGACTTGAACTATAAGAATCCTTATCTCAACCCATTCCAAGAGTTTCAGCGATTCAAAACCCACCCTGCGATTAAAGCGGTATTAGAAAATGGTAAGCGTGTGACATACGGCGCACGAGCGATCGCTAAAGGGGGTTATTATTCATTACCTAAGATGACTTTCCCAGGCGGAATTCTATTAGGTTGTAATGCCGGCACGCTGAACTTTTCTAAGATAAAAGGTAATCACACGGCGATGAAGTCTGGCATGCTTGCGGCAGAAACGGTATTTAAAGCGCTCGCTGAGGGCAAGCAGCATGATGACTTGGAAGCCTATAAAAACGCATTTGAGAAGTCATGGGTATTTGATGAGTTGTACCGCTCACGTAATTTCGGTGGCGCAGTTCACAAATTAGGTACGGTACTAGGTGGTGCTTACAATACGCTTGACCAAAACTATTTCGGTGGCAAATTACCATTTAAATTTAAAGAGTGGACGCCCGACTATAAATGCACGGAAAAGGCAAGTCATTATCAGCCGATAGATTATCCTAAGCCAGATAATAAATTGACGTTTGATCGTTTGTCGTCGGTTTTCTTATCCAATACTAACCATGCTGAAGATCAGCCGTGCCACTTGAAATTAAAAGATGCGGATATTCCCTTAACTGTCAACTTACCTGAATACGCTGAGCCTGCACAACGTTATTGCCCAGCGGGGGTTTACGAAGTCGTAGAAGAAGATGGTAAAGATGTGTTTAAGATTAATGCACAAAACTGCATCCATTGTAAAACCTGCGATATAAAAGATCCGAGTCAAAATATTACTTGGGTAGTCCCTGAGGGGGGTGGCGGCCCGACTTACCCCAATATGTAATTCAATTGAAAAAAAAGCGAGCTTAGCTCGCTTTTTTTATGTTTATAAATAAACAGCTAATCCAATTGTAATATATCTCGTATTTAGCATTTACTTATAGAATTACCAGTGAGAATTGTTTTATAAACACTGCACCCATTACTTAATTATCGGAGATGAATCCATGAGCGAGTTTATTAATATAATTTCACACGAACGTCGTTTGAACGCAGCCCTTAAAGAATTAGATTTAAACGAGCTATATGACATTCAAAAGAAACTCTCAAATGTAATCAGCAAGCGTGAAGAAGACGCACTCGAACAAGAAAAAGCACTTGAAGAAAAACGTCAGAAAGTCGCCGAACTTAAGCGCAACATGCAAGAAGCCGGCATTGATATTTCTGACATTTTAGAAGATGAAATTGGTGGTGATAAACTCGTATCACCAAAACGTAAGCGCGCACCTAAACCCCCTAAGTATGAATTTAAAGACGAAAACGGCGAGTTAAAAACTTGGACAGGTCAGGGGCGTATGCCTAAAGCACTACAAAACGCGTTGGACAACGGTCGTGCACTTGAAGAGTTTTTGATAAAGTAGTGAAAAGTATTTAATTGGAGAATGTCATTGGGGATTCGAATACTCTTAGCAGTTGTGTTTTGCAGTGCATTGATGGCTGGATGTTCAACTGGTAACCAATATGGTTCACAAGAATCTGCTCTAAGAGCCCTCAATGTCGCCCCCAATGATGTTGAGCTGCATGACCAGCAGCTCAACCCGAATCACCATAAGATCTTGAGTGTTGTTACTGGAGATAGTTGCCAAGCAACCTTTCGTGGCGCCCCTGCTTCAACTCTAGATGCTCAACAAGCACTTCGTAACGATGCAGCACGTTTCAATGCGACAGATGTATTCGCTGTACAGTGCTTTAATATTCCGACAGATTCAAGCGCTCGGTGTTACACTCAAGTCAGTTGCGTTGGCAAGGCGATAGTACCAAAGCAGTAACTGTCGCCACGCCAATGCGTTAATTCAATTCCACAAAATCTAGGGTAATATCGCCTACTCCGACTTCCGCTTTAATGCGATATTCACCCGAACTCGTCAACTCACTCTCTGAGGTCATTAATACGCGCTCGCGATTCGAGTTTCCACGCACCGAACCGCGGATACGGGTGTCACCAATGCCGGCTTCGGCTTTTACTCGCTCTACGTCACTACCGTGCAATACTAAGTCAATCTCACCCACGCCCACTTCAAAAGAGGCATTAGTGGTATACAGTTCGCCAGA
>NZ_CAXGLS010000048.1:0-18403 GCF_964010655.1 uncultured Idiomarina sp. | reverse complement strand
TATGAAACAAAAAGTGCGTTAATGAGTGCGCTCACCGAAACCTTGAACAAAGGTAAGACGATTGAGTACTTAGAAGCTTACCCAAGCCGAGTTTCGGCCATCACGCTTGACCAAGTTCAGAGCGAAGCGAAGGATTTACTGCGCCCTGAAGCATTAACATGGGTTATCGTAGGCGATCTCGATGTTATCGAAGATAAGGTTCGTGAAATGAACTTAGGCGAAGTCACCATTTTGAAAGAAACAAAATAACGACTGCGTTAACCTTAAAAAGGGCTGCGAATGCAGCCCTTTTTTATATCCGTACTAAATAATATGATTTCCTAATACGAGAATCTGACAAACAATGACTCCCACAGTCAGCATTAAACGCATAGGATAATACCTTGACTGGCTGGTCATGGTTGTTCCACGCGCCAGCTTGCGCTCAAAAAATAGTACTAAAGCGAAGCCCACGATTTGCAGTAACAGCGACCAAAATATTGTGTTGAGTAATAAGGTTAGCCAAGCGAGTAAAGCAAAAACATTGCTTGTAATTATTAACCCTTGGGTTGATTCAGTGTCCGCTCGATGAAGCGCCCGCCCCCATAATATGCCGGATAAAAAACTCAATATAACCGCCCCATAAGAAACCAACGCAGGTAATGGGTTACCAATCAAAGGCAATTCGATCGCCATCAAACTTGATAATGATAACCCGAGAAACGGAAGCAAACCGCCGAAGCCGAGTAGATAGATCCATTTTGTTTTTACTGATGTCATGATCACGTCCAATTTATTGTTTTTTTCGTATACCCAAAGTACGTCATATCATATGTAAAGTTCAATTCATGGAAGCAAAACATCAAACAGGATTAGTCTGGTTTAACCTCGATCTGCGACTCATTGATAACTTAACCCTGATCCGTGCTGCAGAACAGTGCCAACAGTTGGTATGTTGTTTCGTCATTGATGAGAGCTGGTTTAAAGGAAACCGATATGGCCTCAACGGCATCAGTCAACCGCGTTGGCGGTATATACAACAGGCGATCGCTGACTTAGCCGCCTCGTTACAGCAACACGGTCAACAACTGATTATTCGTAAAGGCCAGCCGACAACCGAAATATCAACGCTCATCAGCACCTTAGAAGTCGATGCGGTTTATTGTAGCGATGACCCAGGCGTATACGAGCGGCGCCGCTGGGATACTTTAGTAAAGCGTTTCCCCTACATTACTTTTGAGCGCGTAAGTAACCACACACTGTTAACCGAGCGCGAACTCGATTTCCCATTAGAGGAATTACCGGCAACCTATTCCGCGTTTCGCAAGCGCTTTGAGCCGCTCGCCGAGACCTTTCCCAGCGGCCAAGCACTATCACAATTAAAAGCTTTACCGCCAATGCCCCGACGTACCATCGCTTCAGAGCACACACCATTTGTCGAACCCAGCGGCTACTTACAAGGTGGGGAACTCGCCGCGCACGAACACCTAACCCAATACTTCAAGTCTTCAGCGCCGAGTCATTATAAGGAAACGCGCAACGCGCTTGATAATTTCGCGGACTCAACCAAACTCTCCGCGGCATTAGCCCTTGGCAATATATCACCTCGTCAGGTCATTGATGCCTTAAGAAACTACGAAGCGACCCAAGGTGCCAATGAATCCACCTATTGGATTGTCTTCGAGCTTATGTGGCGTGAGTATTTTCACTGGTACTTAAGAAGCTATCAAGAAAAGGTGTTTAAATTCAGTGGCATCCAAGATAAAAAACCTGCGACAAGCTTTTATCCTCAGCGTTTTGCTGCTTGGTGTAAGGGTCAGACCCCCTATCCTATAGTAAATGCCTGCATGCACCAGCTTAACCAAACAGGTTACATGTCGAACAGAGGACGCCAATTGGTCGCAAGCTGTCTTATTCATGAGCTACAGCTAGATTGGCGTTACGGCGCGGCTTATTTTGAACAACAGCTAATCGATTACGATGTGGCTTCAAACTGGGGCAACTGGCAATACCTAGCAGGCGTAGGCGCTGATCCCCGAGGCTCAAGGCGCTTTAACCTCGATAAGCAAACGCAAACCTACGATCCCAACGGTGAGTTTATTAAGCGCTGGCATGGCGAGCAAGCTGTCTCAAAAATCGACTTCACCGATGCGGCGGACTGGCCTCTAAGCTGATGGCAATAAACGTTGTTTGGTTTAAAAGGGACCTCAGGCTAAGCGATCATGAACCGCTCAAAGCCGCTATTTCAACCGGGCGCCCCACGCTACTCTGGTTTAATTTTGAACCTTGGTTAGTGAATGACCCGCACTACGATGAGCGCCATTGGCGCTTTATCGTCGAATCAATTCGTGACATTAATCGCAAGCTAAAAGCATACAATACTCAAATTTACGTCACCTATGGCGATACGGTTGAACAACTTCAAATTTGGCATCAACAGTTTTCTGTCGAAAGCCTTTATAGTCATCAGGAAGTTGGTCTACTAAATACATTCGACCGCGACAAACAGGTCGCCAGCTGGTGTCGCCAGCACCACGTAAATTGGTTCGAATCTCCTACTGGGGCAGTGCAGCGAGGTCTTAATAGCCGCCAACAATGGCAAAAACATTGGTATGAGACCATGAAAGCGCCACTGGCAACACCTGACCTTGCGCGCATTCAGCCAGTTAAAGCAGTGAGTGTTGACTATCGCACGCTACCTAAATCTTGGTTCGAACGTCGTCCGTCGTTTCAATACGGAGGCTCCGCCGCAGCGTGGGCTACTTTAACCAGCTTTCTTGAGCAACGCGGCCGAGCTTATCATTACAGTATTTCTCAACCCATTCGCGCCCAGCACCACTGTAGCCGTTTATCACCCTATTTAGCATGGGGTAATCTCAGCTTACGCGAATGTTATCAAGCGACTGTCAATAAGCGCCGTGAAACAGGATGGAAACGGCCACTCAATGCGTTCTTATCGCGCCTCCACTGGCACTGTCATTTCATTCAAAAATTCGAATCCGAAACGGCGATGCAACATGCACCGCTTAACCGTGCCTACGAAAACTATCCTTACCGCTCGGATACCCAGGTCGAGCAACACCTTAAGGCTTGGCAACAAGGAAAAACGGGCTACCCCATGGTCGATGCGGCAATGCGCTGCCTGCTCCAAACCGGCTATATTAATTTTCGCATGCGCGCGCTGTTAGTGAGCTTTTTATGTCACTATCTTCATATTCACTGGCAGTATGCAACAACTCACCTTGCCGCGCTGTTTCTGGATTTCGAGCCTGGTATACATTATCCACAAATTCAGATGCAAGCGGGTGTTATTGGTACCAACACCATACGAATGTACAACCCCGAAAAACAGGCGATAGAAAAGGATCCGACCGGGGCATACATTGACCAATGGGTGCCGGAGCTCGCAGATCTTCCACTTCAGCTCAAACATGCGCCGTATCGTATGACGCCGATGGAAGCACAGATGTACGGGTTTAAATTAGGTGAGGATTATCCTTCGCCGATCGTCGACGTTGACGACTATCGCCCGATCGCACGCGATACACTGTATCGCATCAAAAAAAGTGTCGCGGGAACAAAAGAAGCACAGCGCATTTTAAAACGACACGTCGTATCGCGTTAGTTTAGTTTAATGATGTCTGGCGACGGCCGGCCAATATAGTAGCCTTGCAAAAACTCGATTTGTTGTTCAGTCAAGTAGCCATTGACCTGCTCAGTTTCAACAAACTCAGCGACCATCGGTATTTTCAGCTCACGACATATACTAATCATACCATTTAATATACTCGCGCTACTTGCATCCTCTAGAATGTTCTTAATAATACTGCCGTCGATCTTCAGGTAATCGGGCCTCAGTTGAATTAAGCGTGAAAAATTTGAGTAACCAACCCCGAAGTCATCAATCGCGATTTCAGCCCCTAGTAAACGCACGCGACGAGTAAACTCATCAACCATCGAGAAGTCCTCAGTGGACTCCGTTTCAGTGATTTCGAAAATTAACTTAGACTCAGGATAAGCTTCGAGTTGGTCAGTAATAAATGCGACCGTTTCGGGGTTCAAAATATCCTCAATCGATACATTGACCGATATTTGAACATCGTGTTGTGCGGACTGAACAACGGCTTGCTCAACCACTCGACGAGTAATTTCTGGATAATAGCGTGTCGTTTTCGCTTTATCGAGAAAAAACCCGGGCGGAATATCTTGTTCGCCATCGCGCATCCTAACTAAGGCTTCATAATAGTCAGGACGCTGCCCGCTGCTGCTTCTTATCGGTTGATAGTAATTAATAAAACGATTGTTTCTAATCGCCGATTGTATTTTAGGTAACCAGTTAATCGAGTTTTTAGCACAAAATTCACGCTCATGTACAACGTGTATTCGCTGTCCGGAGAAGACTGTTTTTGCTCTCGCTAGAGCACTTTCAGCGAGCTGGAGAAGTTTCCCTTTGCCCACGCCCATCCCAATTGCGATATCGAGCGCTACATTAGCGCCATTAACTTCAATGTGATGAGCGATAATATGTGCGTAAAATCGCTGGAGTTGTTGTTCGAATAATGCGGGGACCATCCTAAATGAAGGAGCTAAAGCAAACTTATCGCCATACAAGCGATAAATATTGATATGTCGTTCGTTAAAAAATGACTTACAGATCTCGCTAAAATTCATGAGTAAACGATCACCAAATTCCAAACCGTAAAAGTCGGCGTAACTACGGAATTTACGAATATCAATAATCGCGACCGTCTGTGTGTTCACACGCTTAATATCAGCGAGTAGATCGACTCGTGTGGGTAGTCCAGTTGTTTGATCAAAACGTGACTCGTTCAAGAGTTCGTCTAAAAACACCTCCCTTGAGATGTCTTGAAGCACCAATACTTGCTCCTGCAAGCACTGATTATCATCGTACAGCGGTACGAAGATAGCTTTAAACCAGTCAGCTCGGCGACTACCGAGGTTTAACTTCACAGTCCCCTGCCAATGGCTATGTTGGGTGACCGTGTAATCGAATTGATCGAGTAACTGGCTGCGCAAATCAGCATGCAACAGTTTACTGAGCGGCATACCCAGAGTAATTGTTTGTTGGCTATCGAGTTGTTTGAGGGCGTCGCTGAACCAAATAACTTGTCCCGCACTATTTACTCGAACACACAGCGATGCGCTTTCCATAGCATTCATCAATTGTTCAAGTATCTTACAATCTCTCACACTGGCTTTTCCTTGTACGGCTTCTTTTTATTATTATTTAACGACCATAGCATTGTTCCAACAAGCTGTTAATCTGCAATTCTTCAGAGTTCATCGCTGATTTTAATCTATAGGTCAGGCTGCACTCCCAACAACTTGTCTTCGACCGCGCTGTTTGGCGAGCAAGAGCGCTCTATCGGCTCTATCAATCGCGGAAACCGCATGCTCACTGGGGTGACAATCAACGACCCCAAAACTACAAGTTACAGGCTCATCCAGCCCATCAATAGTAAGCTGACTGATACCAGTACACAAGCGTTTGGCTATAACTTGAGCCTCAGAAAACTCCGTCGCTGGAAACATTAACATGAACTCATCGCCGCCAAAGCGCCCCATAATATCATTTTCTCTCAACAACTGACTGACATAATTCGTGACTGATACGAGCACGCGATCGCCCAGAATGTGTCCGTGCCGGTCATTGATTTGCTTGAAAAAATCAAAATCAAAAATAACTAAACAACAGGTTGAGTTTGGGGTACTGCGTTGCAACTCTGCTTCCAAGCGCTGAATAAAATGTCCACGCGAAGCCGCCTTTGTTAGACCATCGCGAGCGACGCGTTGTGCCAGTTGTGCGTTTTGTGTCATCAAGGTAGGAATCGTCAATGCAAACCAGACACAGCCCGCAGTCGTAATCATCGCAAACTGATACACAAGAGCGAAATCAATCACGTGTAACTGCGAGACCAAAAACGCCAATACCGTGCTAAAGATAGCTAAAATAAACACGGTAGTGAGCTGACTGGTGGTAGTTGCTATCCATAAGAAAGGTAAAATGATAAAAAACACAGTAAACGAGGCTTCTATGCGCTGAGAATGATGCACCAACGTAAGTGAAATCAATAAAAGCCCCAGCACGAGAACTAATCGGGAAACAAATTTTTTCCAATTAATCGCCGTCAAACTAAAATTGAGTTCACCTAACTCTAACTGCACTTGATGATACCGCCAAGAAACGATAGCAATAAACACCGGGGCCAATACAATAATCCCCGCCATATCACCTATCCACCAAGGTAACCATGAAAGCCACGGCTGCGCCTGAGTCATTAACCCGCCTTCCCAGATCGCCAAAATGCCAAAAAATGAAGTTAACATCGCACTGAGCGCGGCAACTACAAGAAAGATCAAAACTGTGCGTGCGAAACCATTGATACCATTCCGCCGGTATTCATTACGCACAATATAAGCGCCTAACCCAAGCGGAATCGTGTGAGCGAGTACGAAAAGCAAACTCGAGTTGAACCAACCCGTGACCGTTAGCGGCTCATTATAGATTTGAGCGATCCACGCGGTACTGACGAAGCCTGCCACCGCAATAGGAAAAACAGCACGCCAGCCAAGCACGAGTAAAGCAGCGAATGACAAACCTGCCGGCGGAAACCAAATACTGGCATGAGGTGCAAACTCGAGTAAAACAGATGCACGCCACAAGCCAAGCCACACAATAACCAGTACAATATTACGCACTGTTGAATTCATATAAGACCGTTATTCTTTTTATTTTAACAGTTAGATTACTTTATCTTCTACGATACGCCAATTAGTTTAGAACGATAACTGACAAGTGAAATTGGTTTCCGATAAATCAAAGCTCACCATCACGCCTAACTGCTGTGCAATGTTACCCACAATAGATAACCCGAGTCCTGTGCCCTCAATATCGAGGTGCCCGCCACGGTAAAAACGCTCGTCAATGCGCTCAATATCCAAAGCTGTATTAGGAGCGACGGTGTTAGATATGGTTAATGTCTGTGCTCGTTGCTGCAACGTGATGACGCTATTCTCGGCACCGTATTTAATCGCGTTGTCGATTAAATTGCTTAAAAGAATATCTAAAAGTGCCGCATCACTATAAATCTGTTGGGTGTCATCCAAGCTTAACTCGAAATCCTGTCCCCGCTGCTCGGCTTTGTCATACCACTGAGCAACGATCTCTCTTACTCGCGTTGCCAGTTTTATGGGCTCTTCCTTTTTAAGGTCTCTTTCAGTACGGGAGAGTAACAGCAGGTTATCAATAAGCCGGGCAAGTTGATTGACCGATAGCATCAGTGACTCAAGTGATTCCTTTTGCGTCGACGTTGATGTATCAATCAAGTTCTGAATGCGTATTTTTAAATTAGCAACAGGGGTTCTAAGCTCGTGCGCTGCATCTGAAGAGAACCGCTTTTCGCGCGTGAAGGACTGCTCTACTCGAGTTAGATAGTGATTAAGTGAGCGACTAATAACAGAGACCTCTTCCGTGTCATCAAAACCACTCAATTGTTCATAGTTGTCACTCGGTTTAGAACGAATCGTTCTCGCTAGACGCTGAAAACTGGCAAAGTTAAAGTTTACACTCCACCACCCTAGCCAGATGATGACTGGCAGCATGAGTAAAATAGGGACCAGAGTATCGATAGTCAGATCCCCGCGCAGTTCAGTGCGAAAATCATCTTCTTGCAAAACGAGCATTCGCAGACCATTTTTCAGGTTGGTCGCACCAAACACATACCAGTGCGACTCGCCCTGCTGAAGTTCCGAAATACCCTCGGTATACTGAATGCGATCTGAATCAAGCCAGTCGCGGCTTGAGTAAATGATATCGCCATCCATCGTCTCTAAACGAATGGCCAATTTTTGCTCGTAATCCTGAAGCCAATCAGGCGTGTGGTAAATTAGCTCAGCATCAGATTCCACAGCATCAACGCGATCGCTGATATCACCGAGTTCAAATTGGCTGATTAAAGCGTTCATTGTGTGAGCTTGCTGAATCAATTCAGCATCAAACAGTTCGTCAACTTCATGGCTCACCTCAAAATAGATCCACAAAGCCGATACGCTACTACCAAATAAATAGACGACAGACACCGTTAAAAGTATACGGCGTCGTATCGACTTTAACTTACTAAAAAAACGCGCTAGCCTTTGCATTTTAATCGGTAACCGACTCCCCTAATGGTCTCGATCAATTCTCTTTGACCGAGCTTTTTCCGCAAGTTGTGGACATGAACTTCCAGTGCATTGCTCTCCACGACATGCGTATCTGAGCTCAACAATGCCTCCAGTTTATCACGAGGATGAACTTTCATAGGCTGCATGACAAATAGTTGAAGCAATTCGAACTCTTTGCGCGATAAAGTAAGTTCCTTTTCATTGATTAAAGCCTCCCGGCTTGATGTATCGATGGTAATAGGACCACACACGATGCGTGAAGACGAATAACCACTTCGCCGACGCAATAGGGCTCGCAACCTAGCGGCTAACTCGTTCACATCAAAGGGTTTAGTCATGAAGTCATCGGCACCCGCATCGAGCAAATTTATAACATCACTCGTTTGATCTCGCGCAGTAAGCACTAGAATAGGTATATCGAATCCTTTCTTTCTAATACTCTGTAGCACGCGCTCGCCCTCAATATCGGGTAAGCCTAAATCAAGAATTGCCACATCAAAATCGTGATGGTTGATGCTGGATATCGCTGCAGCGCCCGTGCGCACCCAAGTGACCATAAACTGCCGTTGAGACAACCCTATCTCAACGGCTTGCCCCAATGTCTGATTGTCCTCGACCAGTAATAATTGCATGTGTTATCCCTAACGTTATTATAATTTCTTATTAATTTTATCGATTAATGCGCGCACCTCAGCGCGCCGTTTTTCGTCTGCAAGCGGTCGCTCTGAACGCGGCTCAGCAGCAAGCGCTTGTTGCGCATAGGTCAGTGCCTGCTTGTATTTATCTTGCTCGTAAAGATAGTCGGCGTAGAAATAGTTACTATCGATACCTTTCGGATTAATTTCCAGTGCTTTTTTAAGTAACTTTTCAGCCTCGTCATCATCACCAAAACCAAACGGCCAACCTGGCACTTTATAGTAAAGGGTTCCGAGGCTTGCGTAGGCAGACCCCGATAGCGCATTGGGATCAATATCAAGTGCTTTTTCTAAGCTGGCTTTTGCCTCTTTCGCCAATCCAAGAGCACCTAGCCCGCCCACAGCGCCCGCCTCTGTACTCTTAATAATCCCCAACCAGATGTGGGCCTCCGCGTTATTAGGTTCAGCATCAACCCACGCCTGCGCCTCTTTAGCGAGCGATTCAAATGCATCTTCTTGTGCATCATCGGTAAGCGTATAATTTACTTCCGCCCAGCGATGTTGTATGTCCAACAACTTAGTTTGTGCTAACACCTGTGAGCTTGCAAGTAGCAGCGCCCCGGTTAGCGCAGAATAGACGACCTTTTTCATGACAATCACTCCTTAATTAGTGATTTTAACTTACGATTAATCTTGAACATCTCACCATCGAGCCAGCTCGGTTTGATGCCATTAAGCACCGCAAACAATTTCTCAGGAAATCCAATAAGCCGACTCACTTGGCCCTTTTCAATTTGTTGAATAATTTGTTGCGCAACGTTCGGCGGTTCATCTTCATGGGTTTTAGTTTGTGCATTTAACGCCTGCATTAAGGGTCCGTTAAAGCCTGTTTTTATAGCTCGAGGACCGACATACATTACGCGCACAAGCGTATCTGACAATTCGCGCCTCAGTGCTTCGGTAAAGCCTTTAAGACCAAACTTACTTGCGCAATACAGTGTTTGCCCGGGAAAGCCAATGCTGCCAAAAACTGAACCGACGTTAAGAATGAAGCTTGCGCGGTGTTTCAATTCTGGTAACAACTCATTGATTAGCAAAATTGGAGCGAGTAGATTCGTCGCTAGCATCGCCTCGGCATGCTCGGCTTGTTGCGATAGCACCCCCTCGGCAGCCATACCAGCATTATTGATTAACCCTGTTACAGGTAAAGTCGTTGCTTGCGCGCGCACATGGGCTACCACTCTCTGGCGTTGCTCTGGTTGCGTAATATCAGCGACCAGATAGTCTTGCTCCAGACGTTTGGCAAACGCTTTTAGTGCTTGCTCATTGCGTCCGATAAGCGTTAGCCGCGCGCCGAGCGCTGAAAGTTGCTCAGCTAACGCTTGACCGAGCCCACCGGTTGCTCCGGTGAGCACAATATGTTGTGCGTTCCAGTCAATACGCATGGCTCATTCTCCAGCCAAAGAAGGTATTGCTCGGAACATTTCGCCATACAGATGATACACACTACGCGCTGTTCGAATAACGGCTTGCTGCGCATCCACATCGGTGAGCTGGTTCATCAAGTCCTCAAAAAACTTGACATGGTCTTGATCCAAGTCGCCATGTGAGAGCAAATAACTAAAGGCACTATTAGGTAATTCAAGACGTTCTTTCACTTTATGTGCCGCTTGTGTCGCGAGTTGTACGCTAGTTCCCTCTAACACATGTGCCATACCGAAAAAGGCAGCGGGGTGATAGCGTTGCATATGGTCATAAACAACGGACACCATGGCATCGGTCGTCCAGTGTGGCTCGGCATTTTTCACCCGCTCGGGATCCGCGCCTGTTGCCTTTAAGTCGTTCAAGATCCAACGCTCGTGACCATATTCCTCGTCTACATACTCAACAACCGCTTTACGTAACCACTCTAACGAGGGCGGTAGCAGACTCCCCGCGCGCATGAGTAACGGTACCGTATGCTTCACATGATGATAGGCTTGCCCTAAAAAGGACTGATACCGCTCGCGCGTAATATCACCTGCAAAAGTATCTTTGATCACAGGCGCATCAAGTAAAAATGCTCGTTCAGTTTGTGTTTGCTCGCACAACGTATCGAAAAATGTCATGGTTAGTACTCCGTTGATGACTCACTGAGTGGATACTGCTTTAAAATTGCTTGGCGCCTTAGCCGGCCTGTTCCTGTCAGCTGTTGATTGGCGACGGTAAAGGGTTGGGTTAGCACCCTCATAGTTTTGATGCGTGCATAATCGGGAAGCGTTGCATTTATTGTCTGGATGAAAGCTTCAATGGTTTCATCTGCAGCTTGGCTCACAATAAGTGCGCGCAGCGGAGACGACTCATCACCACTGACACAAACTTGTTCAATCGCGGGGTGAGTTGCTAGCTCGGTTTCAAGCCACTCTGGATCGACATTGCGCCCGTATGGAGTGACAATAATATTCTTTTTGCGGCCATCGATATATAAATGACCTGACTCGTCAAAATGAGCTAAGTCGCCAGTTGCAAACCATTCGTCAGTCCGCCCCGACTCCCCTAAATAACCCAACATAAGCGGGTTTTTAATCAATAGCTCACCCTCGTGAATAAGCGTTGAAACATGAGGCAATAGCGTGCCAACTGAGCCCAGTGGTCGTTCCGCTTGAATATTATTCAACGATACGACAGACGCACATTCAGATAAGCCATAGCCAACCACTACCGGGAGCCGTAGATCCATCGCACGCTGTTCGAGCGACGATGCTAATCGCGCACCGCCGACCGCAATAAATTCAAACTGCCGCGCTGGCACCCCCCAATGCTCCACCGCTGCACAAATAACTTCGAGTAGCGCGGGCGGAACAACCAATGTTGAGATTTGATTATGCACGATGCTCTTCACAAAGCGTTCAGCATCCAGCCCACTGGCGCCCGTCAGTCCAAGCTCATGATTTGCCAACAAAATCACCTCAGCACCTAGCGCGAGTGTTACATAAACACCCGCAATATTTTCTAGCAGTACCGCAAGCGGCATTACCACGAGGTGTGTCGAATTCAATTGACTCGGTAATCTTTGCAGTAAGCTGTCAACTACAATTGCAATACCGTCAGCTGAGAGACAAACGCCCTTAGGTTGCCCCGTACTACCTGAGGTATACGTTATTTTTTGCGTACCCTTTGGCAGAGCTGTTGAAGTAGGCGCTTTTGCCAGCTTTAGAACTGAGCAACAGTCGTTCGCTATGGCTTGACCGTGGTTGACCAAGTGCTCGTACAGCGTTGCGTCAAGATGCGTGCCCACTAACAGCTCTGCTCCGCTATCGAGTAGTACGTTTTGCTGTTGCTGAGCGCTAAAAAATGAGGGAATTGGAATAAGAACCTTATTAACCTGTAAACAGGCGAGGTCCCAAATGACCCAATCAAATGAATTCTCAAGCGCTAAGCCAATACGCTGTTCTGAACGCCCTTCTAGCCAACTGGCGACACCGGAAACACGCGCCCATAGCGCTCGATGAGTCAACGTATCGGTTGCACTTCGCAAGGCAATTGATGGGCTATGTGCGTGGCGTTTTAAAAGCGTCAGTAAATCAAGCATGCGCTGTCTCCTGAAAGCTTTGAACCAAGCTTTGTGGTGGTATGGTATCGGCTAATTTATAGCTTGCTGTCCAGCCGGCAAAAACACTGGGTTGGTGCGCATAATAGGAACCCCATTCAGCGTTAGCATCCAAGTCCAATTTACTACGTTCAGCCAACGCAAGCTTTTGCAGCTCAATACCGCGACGCTCTAAAAAGTGCGCCAAACCGCGTGTCGCTGTAAATACAATTAATGTTCTTTGAACATCGCGCAGCGCGAACACAATGGCTTCGACTAGATAAGGTAAATAGCGACGTCCAAGAGTTGCCATCGAACCGATTTCTGCAATTGCATGTCGAGCAGGCACAGGTTTGCCCAGAACCGAATAGTTGCACAATGCTTGGTCCATATACTGTTCGGAAAATAAAGTTTTTTGATCGGCAAACTGAACTCCACAGGCTGCAACTAACAGATCATTTTGATAGACGGCTAAAATATTTTCCGGCAACTGAGTCAGGCACGCATTAAAACTGAACCAGTAACGCTCGCATATAAAATGCTCGACCTCTAAACGCCGTGAATCGGATGAATGTATCCAAAACGCGGTTAATTGAGTGTGGTTATCTTGTTTAAGGATATAACCTAGATTTGATGGCATGAAGCTATCTCCACTGCAATAAGCACGACTGCCTAAACTGAAGATAACTTTAGAGATGTTTTCTTAAATATTTCTTAAGATAATTTTTGTGGGAATGATTTCTTTACACTGAAGAAGTTCAGTGAAAAGTTAAATACAACTTGTTGCGAATGGTTATCATTTTTAATAATCTAGGTAATTAAATGCTTAAGGAACTCACCACATGCAACCTATCGCAACACGAGCGCGACGCGTTAGCGTCTCAATTGACCGTGACCAACTTCTCAAGCTCATGCAGTCGCAAGCATTGGTGGCTTGCGACTTAAAAGCATGTGACGAAACAAGCCAAGCCTGTCTAAAACAGTTGGTGCTTGAGTGCAGTAAACAGACGCTCAACTCAGGTTAACGAAGATAATTCAGTGCACCAATAACCGCGGCAACCTGTGCATCAATACACTGGGCTGGCGTTGCATTCTCACTATCAGGATACACTTCTGTTGTTGTCGCATACATTGCCTGACTGAGTCCCATACACAACCCTAGATCATAGGCGGGATAGCTGATAACGCCCGGTATATCAATGTCTGTACCAATCAGACGATTATCTTCATCGGCCGGCGCAATATGAGTGATCTTAGCCACCTCTGCAAGCACGGCTTGTTGAAATTCAAGCTGTTTATTCTCCGAATTAGTCACTAAATAAAAGCCATCAGGAATATTCCAATTAGTGTTGATTTCGCCGTCACGCGCAGCTTTAGCCGGCCTGAACTCGGAATTATCAGTATCAGTCGTTTCATGTAAATCAACGTGTGCGAGCAAGTCGACTCCGAGCGTTTCTATCAATTGCAACACCAGAGCCGACTCTTGGGCTGGACTCTCCGAATAAAACGAACGATTCGGATCAATCGCATCCGGATTCCAACGATTGATAGTTTCATAGCCCCAAGGGCTAATACATGGCGTTACAATAAAATTAAAAATCGCTTCATAAGACTGCATCTGCTCATCAATGAACTTTAGCGCGCCATGTACACCACTCGTTTCATAACCATGCACTCCGCCAGTAATTAGCACCGTGGGTTTGTCATCGTCCCATTCCGCAGTCAGAACCGCATAGAGCGGGTAGTGTTGATTCGCGTAGTTCAACTGACCATATTCACGCACGTCAAAACGCGCCTTAAAACGCTCTATTTGACTCAATACATCAGTTTGATATGACCGTTGCACGCGTTGTTGCTCGAACCACTGCTTTTTCTCTGACGCTCCCCAGGGCTGCCCGGGAACACCAATTGGATATTGCTGTTGTTGCAAAATACTGACTCCCAACAGTTATTGATTAAGACGGCTATGCTATCACAGCGAGATGATCAAATTCGATTAATCAACACGAACAATAGCAACCAACGAGGAAAAGCTTTAACATAGGCGTCCATTTTTTCTTGCTGTAAAAATTCCATGAGTTATTCACGATCGCAAGTCGCTATCGCCATTTTTGCCATGGCAATAGGCACATTTTCTATCGGCATTGGCGAATTTGTCATGATGGGTTTGTTGCCAGATGTCGGCGCTGACTTCAGTACATCGGCACAACAAACCGGACACCTGATCAGTTTGTACGCGTTCGGCGTGGTTATTGGAGCACCGCTCATCACATTGTTAAGTGCTAGAGCGCCTCGAAAGCCACTGATCATCACCCTAATGCTCATTTACTCAGCGAGTAATTTGCTGAGTGCTCGTGCAGAAAGCTTCGCGGAACTGCAACTGTTTCGCTTTATTAGCGGACTTCCCCACGGCGCTTATGGCGGGATCGTATGTCTGCTCGCCGCCGGACTCGTGAAAAAGTCGCAACGCGGCATGGCGGTGACCATGGTCATGATGGGACTGACCGTTGCTATCTTAGTTGGGAACCCGCTAGCAACGTGGTTTGGTC
This sequence comes from uncultured Idiomarina sp., assembly GCF_964010655.1. NCBI lineage: Bacteria > Pseudomonadati > Pseudomonadota > Gammaproteobacteria > Alteromonadales > Idiomarinaceae > Idiomarina > uncultured Idiomarina sp. The sequence goes on along the minus strand of NZ_CAXGLS010000048.1, from coordinate 3,488 downwards.
AATTACTTGATTGGCGCACCGTTTACATGGGGGTCGGCCTCGTCGCGTTAACAGCAGCACTGCTTATCGTCGCTTGTGTCCCTACTCCAGAACAAGCAACATCAACGCGGGTTAGAACAGAACTTCAAGCATTGAAAAACAGCCAAGTTTTACTCACCCTTGCTATTGGAAGCGTTGGATTTGGCGGCATGTTTGCCGTGCTTAGCTATTTGTCGCCGACTTTATTAGAGGCAACCCAAGTTCATAAGTATTGGATTCCCATTGCACTACTCATATATGGGCTTGGATCATTTACCGGCAGTATTATCGGTGGAAAACTCACCGACATGAATATGAAGTGGGCTATCGCAGGTTCACTCGGTTGGGCAATTATCGTGCTTGCCGTTTTCCCATTCAGTATCTATTCCCTATATACTATTCTGCCCATGGCATTTTGCTTAGGTACGACAGCTATGTTGGTGCCAGCACTGCAAGTCAGGTTAATGGACGTGGCCGGTGAGTCACAAACACTTGCGGCATCTCTCAATCATGCCGCATTTAATATCGCCAACGGCTTGGGGGCTTTTCTAGGAGGTTTGTCGTTAAACTCTGCGTTAACTTGGCAAGCAACAGGTTGGGTCGGCTGTTTGCTGGCACTCTCTGGACTTTTTGTATTTATCATCACTAAGCATCATAGCCGAAAAAGCGCTATTCATATAAGTTTGTAGGTACTATGAGTATATTATCAATGTTTTTAATTGGGTTAGCGATGTCGACCGACGCCTTTGCTGCGGCGATCGGTAAAGGCATTGCGATGCGCAAACCGACAGTCAAGCAAGCATTGAAAATTGGTATTTTATTTGGTGTCGTGGAAGCCATTACACCGATGTTAGGTTGGCTATTAGGTAAAGCGGCAGCTCAAATAATATCAGAGTACGATCATTGGGTCGCATTAGTATTACTCAGCCTGCTAGGTCTTCATATGATAAAAGAGGGTTTATCATCAGACGATGACCAAGACAGTGAAGTTGATCCAACTCAGCAGCCGTTCATAAAACTATTTTTGACCAGCATCGCCACGTCTATTGATGCGATGGCCGTCGGCGTAGGTATGGCGTTTCTTGATGTCAACATACTCCTAGTCGCCGTTATTATTGGTTGTTCAACTTTTGCCGCCGTTACTGTAGGCGTCATCATCGGTCGCTATGCCGGTCATGTTATAGGTCGCTACGCCGAGGTTGTGGGTGGCGTAGTACTGATTGGTGTCGGCGTAGGCATTGCAGCAGAGCATGTCGGGCTACTTCAGTAACCCGACCGAGGCTCATGCATTCTTAGCCTTTATGTAAAAATAGATCGCATAAAAAACGCATAAACCAATAACAATCGCGAGCCCTGTAAATGAGAAAAAAATCACTGGGTCTTTAAAAAATTGCTGCCAAATACTCATAGCTATCTCCACTCAAATTATCTATTTATCAGTTTAATCAGTCCCCTCTTCTAACCCTTTGACTTAAATCATAAAAACTTTAACTTGAAAGACGAGGAAAATGAGTTGACTATGGCGCGATAGATTTAAAGCGGAGACAGTTAAAATGCACAAACTCGTGTGGGTACTCATATTTACTAGCTGCTTAGTTTGGTCGGCATACCATCCCAAAGATCCATTGACCTGGTGGCTAGAAGTATTACCTGCACTAGTCGGCGCTCTTCTGATGGCTATCACATATCGACGCTTTACATTTACACGTTTGGTGTATGGTTTAGCTTTGATTCATTGCATCATTCTTATGGTCGGCGGACATTACACCTATGCCGAAGTGCCTTTATTCGACACGCTGGGAAGTTACTTTGATTGGCAACGCAATAATTACGATAAGTTAGGTCACTTTGCACAAGGTTTTGTGCCCGCGATGGTTGTGCGCGAAATAGTGGTTCGCAATCACCTTATTTTTGGAAGGCTTTGGCAGTTTATATTTGTTACTTCTTTTTGCCTCGCGTTTAGCGCCTTTTATGAATTGATTGAGTGGTGGGTTGCTGTTGCAACCGGTGAAGGTGCAGACGCGTTTTTAGGGACTCAGGGTTACGCATGGGATACACAATCGGACATGGCGTTTGCTTTAATTGGCGCCGTTACCGCTTTGTTGTTACTCTCGGGTATACATAATCGACAAATCGAACAGAAGCGTTCACTGTATGGCAGAACACAATAAACCGAAAGAGAACAGCAATCTCGGTGTCAGCATGGGCATCGGAGTTGCGCTGGGAACGGCAATTGGCGTTGCCATGGATCAAGTGGCTATGGGTGTCGCGTTAGGCGTCGCATTCGGCGCCGCCTACGGCTTCGCAACTAAAAAGAAGCCTGACTCGGATAACGATCAATCAGACTAAGCGCGCGGTAAATAGTCACCCAAATAATCGTCGTCAGCGAATAACTCGGCAAGAATGGCTTGCTCGGTTTGATTTCTATCGTGCTCCTTGGTGGGCAGCCGCACAATTAAATGCAATTCTTCCGCACACTGCAACTGAAGGGTCACGCGCGGCTCAACCACAGGTTGCTCGAGTCCAGTGCGATAACTCAGTCGTGCAAAATGTCGCTTCGCTTGCTCAAGGTATGGCTCGCTATGTTTTTGAGCCAACTCAAGCAACTTCTGTTTAGCAGGCCGCCATTCATGCTGACGTAAAAAGGGTACACTGAAGGTATGTAGTACAAAGTCCTGCGAATAACTCTCATTGATCACCGCTTCACTCGCAAAGAGAGAGTTAGGCAGTACCACCATTCGACCGCTACGCTGCTGCATCGAGCGACCTGGACCTACTTCTAAAATTGTGGTGGTCAGTAAATTCTGATCAATGACATCACCGCGAAATTCTTTAACTTGAATTCTATCACCGATATTAAACGATCTCGCTCCGCCTTTTATGAGCGCGCCCGAGACACACAGAATAAGTTCTTTTGTCGCAATCACCAACGCCACCGCAATGGCAACCATTGATAACGCGAACGTGCGTAATTCATGGCCCCAAATGACAACTAAGCCTAAGACCAATACGATCAACAAAATATTGCGCAATTGAATCAGCCAACGTCTGCGCATCTCGCTCGACTGAATATTGCGCCGAATAAAGCGACGTAATAAAAAACGACTCACCGCCACGACCAAAATCAATAAGAGCGTACTCACTGTCAAACGAATCAGCGACTCGGAGTTTTTGAGCTCTTCCAAAAATGCATTAAACGCTGACTGCAACACATCTGACATAAAAATTCCCAATGATTTCGAAAATAACGTTCAACTATTATGAACGTTTATTGCAAAACTCGTGTAAATAGTCTGTGACGACATTTATTTTCTACTATATTAGAAATCGTTCTACTTAAACAGGAGGTGTTTTATGGCATCAGTAAAAACTTTATCACTCGTAAGTTTGATGGCATTAGCAAGCTTAAGTCTCGCTGCGTGTTCGCAAGACTCAGCAGAAGACAAAAAGAAGAAAAAAGCGCAAGAAAA
>NZ_CAXGLS010000047.1:0-19012 GCF_964010655.1 uncultured Idiomarina sp. | reverse complement strand
ATATTCTTGAGGAAGCGGTTATCTACTCGCTGGATATGGGCGGCTTATTGGCGGGTACAAAGTACCGCGGTGACTTTGAAAAGCGCTTCAAACAGCTTCTCAAAGAGTTAGGTGAGAAAGAGCACGCTATTCTTTTTATCGATGAGATCCATACGATTATCGGTGCGGGCGCGGCCAGTGGAGGTGTGCTAGATGCCTCTAACTTGCTAAAACCATTACTTTCAAGTGGTCAGCTTAAGTGTATTGGCTCAACCACCTATACCGAGTTCAAAAACATCTTTGAGAAAGATCGCGCGTTAGTGCGCCGATTCCAAAAAGTGGATGTCAGTGAACCAAGCGTGGAAGATACCACTAAAATTTTGATGGGCTTGAAAGAGCGCTACGAAGACCATCACGGTATTCGTTACACCCAGCCCGCGATTAAAGCAGCGGCGGAGCTTGCGGCAAAATACATTAATGAGCGTCATTTGCCTGATAAGGCGATTGATGTGATGGACGAGGCGGGCGCACAACAACGTTTGTTACCTCCATCTAAGCGTAAGAAAACCGTCGGTGTGCAAGATATTGAGGCGATTATCGCCAAGATCGCGCGTATTCCGGAGCAGTCGGTTTCACGTACAGACCAAGACATTCTCAAGCAGCTCGATCGCAACTTGAAGATGGTGGTGTTTGGTCAGGATGAAGCGATTGACAAACTGAGCTCTGCGATTCGTTTATCGCGGTCAGGGCTTGGCAATGAACACACCCCTATCGGGTCGTTTTTGTTCGCAGGTCCCACAGGCGTGGGTAAAACTGAGGTGACTCAGCAACTTGCCAAAGCAATGGGCATTGAACTCATTCGCTTCGATATGTCGGAGTATATGGAACGTCACGCAGTCAGTCGCTTGATTGGTGCGCCTCCGGGCTATGTCGGTTTTGATCAAGGCGGGTTGTTAACTGACGCAGTGATTAAACAGCCTCATTCGGTACTGCTGCTTGATGAGATCGAGAAAGCCCACCCGGATGTGTACAACATCTTGTTGCAGGTAATGGACAACGGCACATTGACGGATAACAACGGTCGTAAGGCGGATTTCCGTAATGTAATTATTGTGATGACGACTAACGCGGGTGTGCGTGAGACAGTTCGTAAGTCAATTGGCTTTAAGCAACAGGATCACAGTCACGATGCGATGGCAGAAATCAACCGTACCTTTACGCCGGAGTTCCGTAACCGTCTTGATGGTATCGTGTGGTTTAACCATCTAAGTGAAGAGGTTATCTTGCAGGTGGTCGATAAGTTTATCACCGAGCTGCAAGCACAGTTAGACCGTAAAGGGGTGTCTCTTGAGGTTGAATCCAAAGCAATCGATTGGCTTGCGAAGAAAGGCTACGACAAGCAAATGGGCGCTCGTCCGATGGGTCGAGTTATTCAGGAACACCTTAAAAAACCATTGGCAAACGAGATCTTGTTTGGTCATTTAACCCGCGGTGGTCAGGTCAAAGTATCCTTAGATAACAACGACGAGCTGAAATTTGATTACGACAGCACTAATGAAACTATCGAAAGTTAATCGACTGAGTTAGTTCGAATAATAAAAAAGGGGCGTTTCGCCCCTTTTTTATTTGAACCGTGATTAACGGGCGCGGAAGACGATGCGTCCTTTACTCAAGTCGTAAGGGGTAAGCTGAACGGTTACAGTATCACCCGTTAAAATACGGATGTAGTGCTTACGCATTTTGCCAGAGATGTGTGCAGTCACAACGTGACCGTTCTCTAGTTCAACTCGAAACATAGTATTTGGCAAGGTGTCCAATACGGTTCCTTGCATTTCAATGCTGTCTTCTTTCGCCATTAAAATCCTCTAGAATTTAACTAATGAGCGTACATTGTACGCATAGGGTTCATTTTTGTGTGTTAGATTTTACCGCTTTTTTCCATTGATTGCCAATAAGCCGTTCATTTGGTGTAAAACGGGCCTTGTAGTTCATCTTATCGCAGTTATCAATTTGGTATCCAAGGTAGAGATAATCGAGTCCTTGCGCCTCTGTCCACTCGATTAAACTCAAAATAGAGTAGGTGCCTAGCGAACGCTTAGCTTCATCCGGATCAAAAAATGTGTACATGGCAGAGCTAGAACAACTGAGCACATCAACGATACTCACCATCATTAACTCGCCCGCACTATCGCGCCATTCAAAAAACTGCGGCTTCATCCAATCAGCATCACACCAAAGCCAAAATGATTCTGGATCGGGCGGATACATTGCGCCATCGGCGTGACGTTCCTCAATAAAGCGACAAAAGAGTGAGGTATAGTCAGGTTGAGGCTTATCGACAACTGAAAGTACTAAATCGCGATTTTTATTTAACACTCGCTTTTGGTTTTTGCTGAAACTAAAATCGCTGACCGGTATACGAAGCGATTCGCAGGCTTGACAAAATTCACAGTGGGGACGATACACATCGTTATGGCTGCGACGAAACCCATGTGCCATTAAGTGCTCATACAAATGAGCATTCATAGGTGTTTCTTCGTCGGCAACGGTAACGATTAAACGCTCTTCCTGATCCTTGAGATAACCACAAGGGCGGGTGCCTGTAATACCGAGTTTAACACTCATAAATAACGGCTAATATCTCCTAACGACCAAAAGTCGTCAGTTAGTGGGCGATCGCGTAACGCAAATAATTGCTCTAGAAAATGCTCGCGGGCCATTGGTACCGCGCCGAGTGACGTTAAATGGGGATTTTCCATTTGGCAATCAATTAATTGACCCCCGTGCTCAACAAAGGCGTTCGCAAAACAGTGCAAAGCCACTTTAGATGCGTTAGTCGCACGGTGAAACATACTTTCGCCACAAAACAGACGACCGACACTGACACCATATAAGCCACCGACCAACGAATTATCTAGCCAAACTTCAACCGAATGGGCATGTCCTTTTCTATGCAGTTCAATATACGCCTCACGCATAGGTTCGGTAATCCATGTGCCTTCATGCTCGGCGCGTATTGTTGCACACTCATCAATTACCTCTTCAAAGGCACGGTTCAGTGTGACTCGCCAAGGTTGGCGTCGCATGGCTTTCTTTAACGAACGCGAGCAATGGATATCGCCAGGTACAAAAACAGCGCGAGGATTGGGGGACCACCATAAAATCGGATCGTCGGCCGCAAACCACGGGAAAATACCTGAGCGATAGGCACTCACCAAGCGTGCCTCTGAGAGGTCGCCGCCCACGGCGAGTAAGCCGTTAGGCTCTGCCAGTGCCATCGACACTGGCGGAAAGCTGACTGAGTTAGGACTCAGCTCGACTATCATAGGCGGCGACTCACAATAGGATTATTTAGTTAATGCGTCCAGATAACGTTCAGCATCCAGTGCCGCCATACAACCCGTGCCTGCCGAGGTAATGGCTTGGCGATACACGTGGTCCATAACATCACCAGCGGCAAATACGCCCGGAATGCTGGTTGCAGTTGCGTTACCCTCAAGGCCGCTTTGAACGACGATATAGCCGTTGTTCATTTCGAGTTGGCCGTCGAATAAGCCTGTGTTGGGCTGGTGACCGATAGCAATAAAGCAACCAGCAACATCTAGCTCCGACGTACTACCGTCTTTCGTGTCTTTGATGCGAACACCTGTCACGCCTGAGTCATCACCTAAGACTTCGTCTAAGGTTTTATTCAAGTGCAAGGTCACGTTACCGTTCTCGGCTTTTTCCATCAGACGATCCGACAAGATCTTCTCAGAACGGAATGAGTCACGGCGGTGAATGACATGCACTTCACTGGCAATATTAGACAGATAAAGCGCTTCTTCGACCGCAGTATTACCGCCACCGACAACACATACTTTTTGATTCTTATAGAAAAAGCCGTCACAGGTTGCGCAAGCAGAAACGCCTTTGCCCATAAACGCCTCTTCTGAGTCCAAACCCAGATATTTGGCGGATGCGCCGGTTGAGATAATCACTGAGTCAGCGGTATATTCGCCTACATCGCCTTTTAAGCGGAAAGGGCGCTCTGAGAAGTCGACTTTGTTGATGTGGTCAAACACGATTTCTGTGTCAAAGCGCTCGGCGTGCTGCTGCATGCGCACCATTAAATCAGGTCCGGTTAACCCTTCAGCATCGCCCGGCCAGTTTTCAACGTCGGTAGTGGTCGTTAGCTGACCACCTTGTTGCATACCGGTGACCAATACCGGGTCAAGGTTTGCGCGCGCAGCATAGACTGCGGCGGTGTAGCCCGCAGGTCCAGAACCCAAAATCAAAAGTTTACAATGCTTGGCTTCAGCCATGGTGTTGCTCCTACTACAGAATGTGTTTCAGTTATATGTTTAGCTATGGGGTCGATTGTATGGATTGCAAGGAAAAGGCACAAGAACAACATAAAAAAAGCCCACCATTTTAGGTGAGCTTTTCTGTTCAGTTGCGCTTACTTGTCTAATTATTTAGAGAGCGCTTCACGCGGATCGATGTAGTCGAGGCTTAATTCTTCGCCTAAGTCATCGTGGACCGCTTTATAAGTGATTTTACCACCGTGCATGTTCAAACCACGCAACAGATGTTCGTTTTCTAACATGGCTTGGTTGCCTTTGTTAGCCAACGCGATACCGTAAGGCAAGGTTGCGTTGTTAAGCGCGATAGTTGACGTACGTGCAACACCGCCTGGCATGTTTGCAACACAGTAGTGAACAACATCGTCAATCACGTATACCGGATCTTGGTGCGTTGTTGCGTATGAAGTTTCGAAACAACCACCTTGGTCAATCGCAACATCTACCAACACTGAACCTGGCTTCATGTTTTTGATGTGCTCGCGCGTCAAGAGTTTAGGTGCCGCTGCGCCTGGAATCAGCACTGCGCCAACAACTAAATCAGCTTCACGTGAATACTTGTCGATAGCATCTACGGTTGAGTAGATCGTGGTGACTTGACCATTGAAGATATCATCGATCTCGCGTAGACGCGGCAATGAGCGGTCAAGAATGGTGACGTCAGCGCCTAAGCCCAACGCCATTTTCGCAGCGTTAGTTCCGACAACACCACCACCGATGATGAGTACTTTGCCCGGCGCAACGCCAGGAACGCCACCTAGCAATGTGCCGCTGCCGCCGTGCGCTTTTTCAAGGTAATGCGCGCCTGCTTGAATTGACATGCGACCCGCAACTTCGCTCATAGGTGCTAAAAGCGGAAGACCATTGCGGTTATCAGTGACTGTCTCGTATGCGATAGCAGTACAACCTGATTCAGCCAATAATTTAGTTTGTGTTGGATCAGGTGCCAAGTGCAAGAAGGTGTAAAGGATTTGGCCTTCACGTAACATCTTACATTCGTTTGGCTGAGGTTCCTTAACTTTGACAATCATATCAGCACGCTCGAAGATCTCTTCTGGCGTTTCAACAATTGAAGCACCTGCGGCTTGATAGTCTTCGTTAGTAAAACCAATCGCAGCACCGCCGTTGTTTTCAACGATAACGTCGTGACCATTCGCAACATATTCGCGAACAGCTGCAGGCGTTAAACCGATACGATACTCGTGGTTTTTAATTTCCTTAGGAACACCTATTAACATACTCACCCTCTATAATTGACACGCATTGAGTGCGTTTTATCTGCTGATGTGATTGGTAAATTTCGTGGCGCAATTATAGACTGAAAACAAACTGGATTACGCACTTTTTTTAACCTAATTTATAGTGATATATTAGGGCTAACTAATTAAATGACGCGATAAAATCATGAGATTTCCAGAAAACACCGATGAAATCACTATTGACAGAATTGACCGTAAGATCTTACGCATACTGCAAGACGATGGACGTATTGCCAACGTGGCACTTGCGAAGCGAGTGGGGTTGAGCGCAACGGCTTGTTTAGAAAGGGTAAAAAAGCTTGAGCGAGAGGGTGTTATAGAGAGTTACCATGCCCGTATCAACCCAGCCAAGCTCGGCGCTAACTTGATGGTGTTCGTCGAAATTACCTTGTCGCGTACATCGGCGGATGCGTTCGCTGAATTCAGTGACGCGGCGCGTAAAACCGAAGAGATTCTGGAATGTCATTTAGTGGCAGGGGACTTTGATTTCCTCATTAAGGCGCGGGTACCTGACATGCGCGCTTACCGTAAATTACTCGGTGAAACCTTGCTGATGATGCCGGGTGTCGACGAATCGCGTACCTATGTTGTAATGGAAGAAGTAAAACAAGAGAATAAAGTTCTAGTAAAGGGCTAACATTAATAGCGAGATTCGCTACAATCGGGGGCAGAGAGCCTCCACTATAATAAGATCCCAATGACAGGAAGCATAAGACGAGCAATGACAGGTGTACAACGATTATTAGAAGCTGGCTTACTGATCAGCGGCGCGCTCGCGATTTTTCTATTTCTCGCTTTAGTGAGTTTTAACCCCGCCGATCCGAGTTGGTCACAGACGGGCTTTGAAGGCTCTATTAATAATGCCGGTGGCGCCGTTGGTGCATGGCTTGCTGATGTACTGCTATTTTCGTTTGGGTTTGTAGCTTATTTAGTGCCTTTCGCGTTTGCCGGGCTGGGTTATATGCTATTTCGTAAAACCCATCAACTACTCGAACTCGACTATCTGGCTGTTAGTTTGCGCCTCGTTGGTGCCATGCTCACGCTCATTGGTGCGGCCGCACTCTCTTCTATTAACTTTGATGATATTTATTACTTTTCAGCCGGTGGCGTATTTGGTGACGTAATCGCAGCCTCGGTGATGCCGTACTTGAATTTTGTCGGCTCAACCATCTTATTACTGACATTTTTAGCCACCGGGCTGACATTGGTGACCGGAATTAGCTGGCTGCAGGTCGCCGATAAGCTCGGTGAGTTATGCATTACTGGCGCGCTGTGGTGTTATGAACGCATCCGCAGCGTATGGCAGTCGGATGGCACTAAAGGTCACGATCGCGATACTAAAAAGGCAACAGCTGACAACGAACACGACGATGATACACTCGATACCTCGGATTGGGATGAGTCCACATTAGTAGAGCAAAAGGCGGAGGCTAAGCAAGAACCTGTACTGAACTTACCTTCATTATCGGCATTAGATGAACACGAAATTGATAATGAAGACGAACCGCCGTTCGAACCGGATCCTGTCTTAGACGACAGCGATGCGCCTCGGTTTTCTAAACAGGCGGCGGAAGCACGTAAACGCAGTGAGCCTGAAGCCGCAACGGAAACCAAAGCACAACCTGAATCGCCAGTCGAGCAAGCAGGGCAGGGCGATACCCAAAGTAACGAGACGGAAGCGTTACCACCATTACCTTCGATTGAGTTGCTCGATAGACCGAATAAGCAAGAGAACCCCATTACACAAGAAGAACTTGACCAAGTGTCACGCACGGTTGAAACCGTTCTCAAAGACTTTGGCGTTGATGTTACCGTTGCCAACGTGCAGCCAGGTCCTGTGATCACCCGCTTTGAGCTCGATCTTGCGCCCGGTGTTAAAGTATCGAAGATTTCTAACTTAGCGAAGGATATTGCTCGTACGCTATCAGCCGTCGCCGTGCGCGTGGTTGAAGTCATTCCGGGTAAATCCTATGTTGGTTTGGAGTTACCTAATAAACACCGTGAAGTGGTTCAGCTCAGTGAAGTTATTCATCGCGACGCGTTTCAAAACAGCCAATCGCCGCTGACCATGATTCTTGGTAAAAATATTGCGGGTTCGCCTGTGGTTGTTGACTTAGCGAAGATGCCTCACTTATTGGTGGCAGGTACAACAGGTTCGGGTAAATCAGTCGGTGTGAATGTGATGATCTTAAGCTTGCTCTACAAGAGCACACCGGAAGATGTTCGCCTGATTATGATTGACCCGAAAATGCTCGAATTGTCGGTGTATGAGGGGATTCCACACCTACTGACGGAAGTGGTCACAGATATGAAAGACGCCGCCAATGCCTTGCGTTGGTGTGTGGGCGAAATGGAACGCCGTTATAAACTCATGTCGGCCTTAGGTGTGCGCAATCTTAAAGGCTACAACGCCAAAGTCGTGGCCGCTAAAGAAGCGGGTGAACCGCTCAAAGATCCTATTTGGAAGCCGGGTGATTCGATGGATGAAATGCCGCCTGAGCTCGAAAAACTGCCGAATATCGTCGTAGTCATCGATGAATTTGCCGATATGATGATGATTGTCGGTAAAAAAGTCGAAGAACTGATCGCGCGCATTGCGCAGAAAGCGCGTGCGGCAGGTATTCATTTAATTTTGGCAACGCAGCGGCCATCGGTGGATGTTATTACCGGTTTGATTAAAGCCAATATTCCTACGCGTATTGCGTTCCAAGTATCGTCAAAAGTCGACTCACGCACCATTCTCGATCAGCCGGGCGCGGAGCAGCTATTAGGGCAGGGTGATATGTTGTATTTGCCTCCGGGCAGCGGTTCACCCGTCCGTGTGCACGGCGCCTTTGTTGATGACCACGAAGTACACGCGGTGGTTGCGGATTGGAAGAAACGCGGTAAACCGAATTACCTCGAGGAAATCCTTTCGGGTGATCAAGGCGAAGACGCGTTATTACCGGGTGAGCAACAAGAAATGGACGAGGCTGAATCGGATCCTTTATATGATGAGGCGGTTGCCTTCGTGACCGAGACCCAGCGTGTTTCTGTGTCGAGTGTACAACGTAAATTCAGAATTGGTTATAACCGCGCGGCGCGTATCGTCGAACAAATGGAAATGTCGGGTGTCGTAAGTAGTGCTGGCAATAATGGCCAGCGTGATGTACTCGCACCGAGACCACCGAGGGATTAATATGAAGCAGTATGGAATCGCACTGGCGCTTATCGCGAGTGTGGTAATGAGCCCCTTAAGTTGGGCAACAGAACAAGCCAAACAGCAGTTGCAAGATAAAATGCAGCAACTCGAGAGTGTGCAAGCCAGCTTTGAACAAACGGTTACCGGCAGTAGTGGTGAGGTATTACAAAGCCTCACCGGTGAACTGGCGTTGCAACGACCTGCGATGTTGCGTTGGCGTAGTAATCCCCCCGATGACACCTTGCTTATCGCAGATGGTGAATCGGTTTGGTACTACAATCCGTTTGTTGAGCAAGTCACTGTTTATGCCCAGAGTAATGCAGTTGAAAACAGTCCATTGTTATTGTTGATGGAAGGCTCAAAAGAGCGTTGGCAGCAGTTTGACGTGACTTACGACGGTGCAGAGGGCGCGTTTGAAGTGGTGAACGAGAATACCGGTAGCGAGCTAAACTTGAGCTTCACCGGAGATAAGTTGACTCGTATCGTGCTTAAACAAAAGCAAGGGGATACCACCACTATCGCACTCACTGATGTGGTAATGAACGAAAGCTTGCCGACCGACCTATTTCAATTTGCTATCCCTGAAGGTGTCGAGGTCGATGACCAACGGTGAACTGGCGTTTGAAGAAGAACATGACTTTAGGCCACTGGCTGCGCGAATGCGTGCGCAGTCGCTGGACGAGTATGTAGGTCAAACACATCTACTTGCCGAAGGTAAACCCCTGTGGCAAGCGGTCGCGCAAGGACGTTTGCACTCAATGATTTTGTGGGGACCGCCCGGAACAGGCAAAACCACTCTGGCAGAACTCATGGCGACCTCCGCCGATGCGACCGTATCACGTTTAAGTGCTATTACCTCAGGTGTGAAAGAGATTCGCCAAGCCATTGATGAAGCAAAACAGCGCGCTCAGCAACAAGGTCGCCGCACTTTACTGTTTGTTGATGAGGTACATCGGTTTAATAAAAGCCAACAAGATGCTTTCCTACCTTTTATCGAAGATGGCACGGTAATCTTTGTTGGTGCAACGACTGAAAATCCCGGTTTTGAGCTCAACAATGCACTATTGTCACGCGCCCGCGTGTATCGTCTTGAATCTATCAAGGCTGAAGATTTGCGAGCGCTTTTACAGCGCACCTTGCAAGATCCTGAGCGCGGTCTAGGCGCGCGTCACATCAGGCTCACCCCAGAAGCGGAAGACAGGCTGCTGGACTTAGCGGGCGGTGATGCACGCCGCATGCTCAACTACCTTGAAGTTGCAGCGGATTATTTATCCGAAGGCGAGGCTGAGCTTAACACTGAATTACTCTTGCACGCAGTCGGCGAGCAGCAAGCGGCCTTTGATAATAAAGGTGATCATTTCTACGACATCTTATCGGCATTTCATAAGTCAGTGCGTGGGTCATCACCCGACGGCGCACTGTATTGGTATGCACGTATTCTTGTCGGGGGCGGTGACCCTTTGATTGTCGCAAGAAGACTACTCGCCATTGCATCGGAAGATATCGGTAATGCCGACCCGCGTGCATTACAGATTGCCTTAAATGCATGGGATACGTTTCACCGTGTCGGCCCCGCAGAAGGCGAACGGGCAATTGCACAAGCGGTAGTGTATTGTGCCAGTGCTGCGAAAAGTAACGCCGTTTACAATGCGTTTAAAGCGGCTATCGCGGCCGCAAAAGCTCATCCAACGGCTGAGGTACCGAGCCATTTGCGTAATGCACCGACCAAGATCCATAAACAGCAAGGCTACGGTGAAGATTACCGTTATGCTCATAATTATCCTAATGCCTATGTGGCAGGAGAGCGCTACTTACCGGATGCGCTCGCAGACGCATACTTCTATCAGCCTGAACCGCGTGGTTTAGAAATAAAAATTAAAGACAAACTGCTCTGGCTTCGTCAGCAAGACGAACGTAGCGAATGGCAACGAGGAAAGTCTGATGACAAGCCTTAGTCAATGGTTAATGGTCGCCGCGGGTGGCGCGATTGGCGCAAGTGCACGGCACGGCGTGGCTTTATTGATGTTAAGCACGGGTTGGCGGTTCCCTTTTGCGACGTTGATCGTTAACATAATAGGTTCTTTTTTATTAGGCGCTGTATACGCACATGTGCAACATCAAGGGCTCTCAGAGTCCGTGCGGTTATTTGTCGGCGTTGGCTTGCTCGGAGCCTTCACAACGTTTTCCACATTCTCGGTCGAAGTGGTGCAGTTGGCGACTCAAGGCGAGTGGGGGCGAGCCTCAGTAAATATCGTACTCAACGTGGGACTCTGCGTGCTAGGTGTCGCAGCAGCCATGGCGTTGTATAATTTCTTTATCATTAAACCGAATTAAGTGAAGTAGGATATCCATGCTAGATGCAAAATATTTCCGCGAGGAACTGCAACAAACCGCTGAGCGTTTAAAAACACGCGGCTTTGAGCTGAACATCGATGAGATTCAAGCACTCGAAGAACAGCGCAAATCGATCCAAGTAAAAACTGAGCAGTTGCAGGCTGAGCGTAACAGTCGCTCGAAAGCGATTGGTAAGGCAAAGCAGGCGGGTGAGGATATCCAGCCGTTATTAGACGCGGTGAGTGATTTAGGTTCACAGCTTGATGCAGCAAAAGAAGAGCTGCGTGAAGTACAAGACAAACTCGGCGCGTTGATTATGGGTGTGCCCAACTTGCCAGCTGAAGGCGTGCCTGAGGGTAAAGATGAATCGGAAAATCAAGAAATCAGCGTGTGGGGTGAGCCTCCGCAACTGGATTTTGAACCCAAAGATCATGTTGAATTGGCTGAAGCCTTGGCAAAAGGTATGGATTTTGAAGCCGCAGCTAAATTAACCGGCGCGCGCTTTGTCGTGATGCGTGGCAAGATTGCGCGTCTGCATCGTGCATTGACCCAGTTCATGTTGGATACGCATACAGAAGCCCATGGTTACGCTGAAACCTATGTACCTTATTTAGTAAATCATGACAGCCTTTATGGCACGGGGCAGTTACCTAAATTTGGTAAAGACCTCTTCCATATTCAGGGTGAGACAGAAGAGCAGATCCCACTGTCACTGATTCCGACCGCTGAAGTGCCACTCACTAATTTAGCGCGTGATGAGATTTTCGATGAAGCTGAATTGCCAGTAAAATTAACTGCGCATACACCATGCTTCCGCAGTGAAGCCGGTTCACACGGTCGTGATACGCGCGGTCTGATTCGTCAGCATCAGTTTGATAAAGTAGAGTTGGTTTGGCTCGCGCACCCAGAGCAGTCGATGGATGCGCTTGAGCAGCTCACCCAGCACGCTGAAACCATCTTACAAAAGCTTGGCTTAGCGTATCGTAAAGTGTTGTTGTGTACTGGTGACATGGGCTTTGGTGCAACTAAAACCTACGATCTCGAAGTCTGGTTACCGGCGCAAAATACCTATCGTGAGATTAGCTCATGCTCAAACATGGGTGATTTCCAAGCGCGTCGTATGCAAGCACGTTTCCGTCGTAAAGGCGCGAAGAAACCCGAGTTATTGCACACGTTAAATGGCTCAGGCCTGGCAGTAGGACGTACCTTGGTGGCATTACTCGAGAATTATCAACAAGCCGATGGTTCAATTGTGATTCCAGAAGTATTGCGCCCGTACATGGGTGGTATCGAGCGCATTGAGGCGTAATCGGTTAAATACACTTCGCGGGTTTGGGTAAGCCCGCAATGCGTGTTGCCTGTTTAGCAGGCCCTTTAGGAAACAGTCGGTAGAGATATCGGCTGTTTGCTTTTTCTTCGCCGAGTTTCTTCTTCATCGCTTTTACCAGCACACGCATGGCCGGGCTGGTGTCATATTCGCGATAAAAATCCTGCACAAAATGCACCACTTCCCAATGAGCAGGCGTCATCTCGATATTCTCAAGCTCAGCAAAATGCAGAGCAAGCGGCTCGCTCCAATCGTCAAGGTGAGCTAAATAGTTGTGTTTGTCGGTTTCGTACTGCTTACCGTTAAATTCAATCATACTACCAAATCCAATGTTGCGTATGCGTTATAAGCTCCACCCATTGAGCATCGCTAATCACCTCGACCCAATCGACCGGTGCTATGGTCATCTCATGCGCTGGGATGACTATTTTACACAATTGCAAAGCCTGGGGACACGTCGCGGGTAAGTCCTTTGCAGAATCAGCGGTCAGGAGGATCGCGGTATGCTCAGTGAGTAATGCGTGCTGTTGCTCAAGCCAACTGATGAGGGGGCGCGTTTGAAGCCAATGAGTGCAATTCAGTTGCATGTGATCACCTCCGCAAAATTAAGCAGTAAGGCGTTTAAATCGCGTTTGGCTGTCCACTCGAATTCAATATCATCGTTATCCAGTTGGGGCTCAAAATCGCTAGCTATCAAGATAGGCTCGGCATCGAGTAGTTCTAACATACCGTAGCGTTTAAGAAGCTCAGACTGTAACGACATCCACGCATTATCCAGCATGATGAGTTGTACTGACTGATCTAAGCTGGCGAGCGATAAGACTAAATCGAGCGCTGAACGGGCGCATTCAAGTTCAGGGCTTAATTGAACAATGGCATAGTTCTTACTCATGATAAGGTCACCACTTTATCCGCCGTATTCATCCAATTTACCAACTGAGTGAGTCCCGCAGGTTCAAAGGCGGGGTTAAATTGCTCAATACCCTGACGTTCTGCAGCCGTATGGCAGACCACCAAGTCGAAGTGATGCTGTCCTGCCAGCTCACACCAGTGTTGGCTGTACGGGTTGTTGGCTGCAGCGGCGCTGGCAAGGCTCACCGCATCGGCGTAGAAGAAAACGCCCGTCAGCGTATAGCCATCGTTAATTGCTTGTTCTGCAAAGCACAGCGCCGCGCGATGTCGTGCATCGGCGTGCATACCTGCTTTGATAATGAGTGTCAGGTTCATGATGCTCAATGAGTCTATTGGTAAAAAAAAGCCCCGCAAAAGGCGGGGCTCAATTAAACACGCTATTGTGTGTGTTTAATCGTCGCCGTTAAATGCCATCAATAATGTTAGCAAGTTAACGAACAAGTTATAAAGCGAAACATACAAAGTTACCGTGGCTAAGATGTAGTTACGCTCGCCGCCGTGAATAATTTCACTGGTTTGATACATAATCAACATCGCCATCAATGGGATCATGATAGCCGATAGTGCTAATTGCAACGCAGGCATCTGGAAGAAGAAGTTAGCGAGCATCGCTACAACCACCATGATGATACCCGCAGTAATTAAACCGCCGAGCTTAGACATGTCTTTCTTAGTACTCAGTACATAACCTGATGTCGCAAAGAACGTCAATGCGGTGCCACCTAAAGCGGTTGCAACCATCTCGCCACCACCTGGCATTTGCAACGCCATATTAAGTAGTGGACCTAAGGTATAACCCAAGAACCCGGTAAGGGCGAAGGTCAAAACGATGCCCATGGCGCTGTCTTTGGTTTTATGAATACCAAACAGCAAACCAACATAAAGAATCAAGGTGATGAAAAAGCCTGGATAAGGCAAATTCATCATGGTGCTAATTGTTGCCGTCACAGCACTAAAAGCAAGTGTCATGGCAAGCAGTGCATAGGTGTTACGTAACACCTTATTCACTGAGCCGGCAACCTGCTGCTGACCGACATACATCTGACTACGATCGTTCATAGTTTTCTCCGTTGATTAACGCTAGTTTTTAAGACTCAAAATTTTTTAAAAAGTTTCTTTATAAATGATGCTTGTATACCCTTAGTATATGGGTACTGATACTACCTTTAAAGTAGTTTCTTAGGTAGGAAATTCGGTTTATTACCGTGAGTTAGCTCGAAAAGTGATCGCTTTGATTAAATCATCGCCAAACGAACCACATTTGACGACTTTATTTAAATTTTTACTTTACAAGCGCCGCGAAGGTCTTTAATATTCGCCTCGTCTTCAGGGGAAAGCCCCAAGGACAACGGAGAGGTGGCAGAGCTCGGTTGAATGCACCTGACTTGAAATCAGGCGTGGGTTCACACCCACCGGGGGTTCGAATCCCTCCCTCTCCGCCAAATTTCGAAAAGCCCGCTCATCGAGCGGGCTTTTTTCGTTTTAGCCTACTATTGTACTTCACCTGCGTTGCTGAATATACTGAGGCAATAATAAGAGATGGAGTGCGCCTCATGGAAGCGAGCCAACCACCCGCGACCCACATTTTATGCAAAAACTGTGATACCCCCCTTCAAGGTGAGTATTGTCATCGTTGTGGTCAGCAGGATAAACGCTACTTACGCAGTATATTTGCCGTTGTCGGCGACTTAATGGGCGAATTGGGTCATTGGGACTCTCGGTTTTACCGAACGCTCAGCGGCTTATTTATGCGTCCAGGCTTCTTGTCACTTGAATTTGTCCGAGGACGGCATGCCTCATACGTGCCCCCGTTACGTATGTATTTCTTCATGTCGTTGATTTCGTTCATGGTAATGCGTGCGTTGGTCGACTTTACGCCACAAGTCAATCAAGACCTATCGCCTGAGCAACAAGCCGAAATTCAACAGCAGATTGATAAAGCCGACGCAGTTTTGGCGACACAGAAGGAACCCACTGCGGATATAACACCACCGGATGAAGAGCCGGCAACGCTCAATCTCGATTTAAAGGAGTTTCCGTTACTAGATGCCGAGGATGAAAAGTTGCTTGAGCAAAAGCTTAAGTTAATGCAACAGAATCCTGATGCTTTTATCGAGCGGCTAGTGGGGAACGCGCCTCAAGCGATGTTGCTCATGCTCCCATTCTGGGCACTATTGCTTAAACTGTGTTACCCCTTCAGTAAGCATTATTACATTGAGCACTTGGCTGTTGCGTTGCATACCCATGCCTTTTTGTTGTTGTCGTTTATGATGCTGACAATCACGGATTCCAGTGCGGCTTGGTTGAGTACACAATTCGACTATCCATGGATTGATGAGCTCGCCAGTTACGCAGAGAACATTCTACTGATGTGGATGGTGGCGTACCTGCTATTTACCCAGAAACTGTTTTATCAGCAGTCATGGCCCATGACGCTCTTTAAGTTTTTCATTTGCTCTTTTATTTATGTCTTTTTAATAGCAGCCGCTTTCTTAGCACTGGTCGTGCTGGGCTTGCTGAGTAGTTAACTTAACGAGGTTTGTATGTTTTTTGAAACGTTAGCGCAGATTGTAAAAGATAAACATCAACAAAGTATTGAGTTACCTGAAGGGTGGGCGCAAGGGCGTGCATTTTTTGGTGGGTTTAGCGCCGGTATTGCCGCTGATTTTATTCTTAAGCAGTTTGATGCGGCTTATCACATGCGCGCATTTAACGTGTCTTTTGTAGCACCAACGGCGCCCGGGAGTGCGGATTTATCGCTGAATATATTACGTCAGGGATCCTCGGTTGTGCAGGTCAGTGCGCAAATTATTCAAAATGGCGAAGTGACCTTATTTGCACTGGCAAGCTTAGGTAAAGCACGCCAGTCGCAGGTGTTTGAAGACCAAGAGCCTGCGCCTGAGTTTGCTGCCCCCGAACAAGGGATGGGGATTCCCGATTCGCCCGTAACGCCTGAATTTGCTAAACATTTCGACTATCGTATTTTACGCGGCGGTATGCCGTTTAGCGGTCAAGTCGAGCGTGAATTCGGCGGTTGGGTAAGGTTTAGAAACGAACAGCACGAAATGACTATTGCGGCTGTTCTAGGTTTAGTGGATGCGTGGCCACCGGCCGTACTGCCGCGTTTGAAAAAGCCCGCACCGGCTTCATCGCTCACTTGGACCATTGAGTTTCCTGATAAGCGGTTGTCAGAAAAGCAAACCACCGCATGGTGGCGTTACTTGGCGACGATTGAATATGCCGCCGATGGCTACGGGCATAGCCGTGCCGGATTATGGGATGAGCAGGGCGAATTGTTTGCGATTAGCCGACAAACCTTTACGGTGTTTGCATGAGTGAAAAAGCAAGCGACGTTAAGCAACACCTGTTATCAACCCAGCCAGGTTTTGAACTGGTCCTGCTTGAGCAGGACCATGTTGAACCGTTAACCCCTTCAGACATGGCACCGATCGAGGCATTGCCTCGTATTGTGATGCGGCAAATGTTGAGCTTACAGGCATCTAAAACCATTATTTCACGCGTCGAAGCACGCGCGGCTGAGCAGGGCGTGCGAATTGCACAATTAAGTTACGATGACTTATTAGAATGTGGGTTAAGTCGTAATAAGGCGGTCGCGGTGGGGGCTATCGAAGCTTATTGGCAACAATCGCGCGAAAAAATGCAGCAGTGGCCGCTATTGGATTGTGATGATCTCTTACGCGAAGTTCAGCAGATAAAAGGCGTGGGTCCTTGGTCGGCATCGATCTTGGCGATGTTTCATTTTGCTCATGAGGATCTTTTTCCTATTCAGGATAGTTCACTACGAAAAGCTATTGCGTTGTTGAAAGAACGCGACGTCATCATTATTCCCGAGCGAGCGACACCTTATAGATCCTATCTAGCCTGCTATTTGTGGCAATTACTCGATCAGAAACGGATTTAACTTCAAATCGAGACTTCACAGAAAATCGACTGAGTTTAGTTAACAAAATGTTCGATTTTTAACTTGATAAATCGCCATTTTTGCTCAAATTTATTCTCGCTTTAATCAGCAAAACCTATGTTCAATCAATTGTTGAGAGGAATTATGCAAAAATGGCGAAAATTATTTTAGCAATCAACAACCCTATTGTTAGCGCAGGGATGCGCACCGTAGTCGAACAAAACTTTTCTGATGAAGTCGAAACGGTCGAATCCATGCCGCAGCTGCGCTTAGCGGTAAATGAACACCCCAATTCAATCGTGGTGTTGGGCTGCTCCTTAGCAGGTGATGCGACAGTAGAAAATTGGCGTCGACTAAAACGCCGCCACGAAGACATCAAGCTCATTGTGTGGGGGAAATGCTATCAAGACGTGTTAGATTTTCAATGCGGCGTGCAAGAAGTCGACGGCTACTTGCTCGAGTCGGGCAGTAGCCAAGAATTGGTTACCGCGATATCGTCTTTGCGTCAGGGCTCCGTATTTGTGGCGGCACCGATTGCCGAATACTTAGCCAAAAACCCGTATGGCGATAAACGACGTAATATTGTTGAGCAACTGAGTGACCGAGAACTTCAAGTCATGCAAATGATCGGTCGTGGCGTGCGCGTAAGTGAAATCGCGGAGCATTTGTGCATCAGCAGTAAAACGATCAATACATTTAGGTATCGAATTTTTGCAAAGCTTAATATTAATAGTGATGTACAATTGTCCCATCTAGCATTACGAGCGGGACTCGTTGAACTATTAGAATTTGAAGGTGTATGAGCAACCAATTTGATGCAGAAAACTTTCTGAGACACCTGACTCATCAGCCTGGCGTTTATCGCATGTATGATGAGTCAGGCGATGTCATCTATGTCGGCAAAGCCAAAGACTTGAGAAAACGCGTGTCGAGCTACTTCCGCGAGAAAGTCGATCGCGTAAAGACTCAAGTCTTAGTTAAGCAAATTGCCGACATGGATGTCACGGTCACCAATACCGAAGCCGAAGCGCTTATTCTCGAGAATACCTTTATCAAAAAATATCGCCCGCGTTACAACGTCTTACTACGCGACGATAAGTCCT
Organism: uncultured Idiomarina sp.; assembly: GCF_964010655.1. NCBI lineage: Bacteria > Pseudomonadati > Pseudomonadota > Gammaproteobacteria > Alteromonadales > Idiomarinaceae > Idiomarina > uncultured Idiomarina sp. The sequence goes on along the minus strand of NZ_CAXGLS010000047.1, from coordinate 652 downwards.
ATCCCTACATTATTATGACCGATCATACGCATCCGCGATTAGGTTTTCATCGCGGTGCGCGGCGCCAAAAGGGTGAGTATTTTGGTCCGTTTCCTAACGGAGCCGCGGTGCGCGAGAGTCTGCGACTGATGCAAAAGTTGTTTCCTATTCGTCAGTGTGAGGATGCCTATTACCGAGCCCGTAGCCGTCCGTGTTTACAGTATCAGCTGAAAAGGTGCTTAGCGCCATGCGTGAACGTCTGCACAGATGAGGAATACGATGAGCAAGTGCAACTGGCACGGCAGTTTCTTAACGGCAAGAACCAACAGGTCATTGATCAGCTTGTAACGCGCATGGAAAATGCCAGTGAGTCGCTCGACTTTGAGCGCGCGGCACGCTACCGCGACCAAATTGCCATGTTAAGACGTACCCAAGAACGTAACTCAGTGACGGGGGCGCAAGAGGAGCTCGACGTCATCGGTTTTGCGCGCGGTAATGGTGTAACCACCGTACAAATGCTGTTTATCCGTGATAATCACTTACAAGGTAGCCGAAGTTACTTTCCTAAAGTACCGGCGGATACATCGGATGAAGAAGTCCTTCAAGCCTTCTTATTGCAGTTCTACCTAAACCAAAGTTCTGGGCGAAAAACCCCCGCCGAAATTGTGCTACC
>NZ_CAXGLS010000046.1:0-19833 GCF_964010655.1 uncultured Idiomarina sp. | reverse complement strand
CCTAAACGCTGGCCGCCCTCCTTATAGGCTTCCACTACCCCGCCAAGGCCCTGACGAAAGCGATCTTTATCAAGCTTCTCACGAGTCTTAGCATCCCATAAGCGGCAACCATCAGGGGTAAACTCATCGCCTAATACGAGTTGTCCGTCGAACACGCCAAACTCGAGCTTATAGTCGACTAACAGTAACCCAGCTTGTTCAAATAATGATTTAAGCACCGAGTTGACTTTAAACGTCAGCGCCTTCATTTGCTCAATTTGCTCCTTTGTCGCCCAACCAAAGGCTTCTATGTGATACTCATTAACCATCGGGTCATGCAAGGCGTCATTTTTTAGGAAAAACTCAAACGTCGGCGGATTTAGTGTTTTACCTTCCTCAACCCCTAGGCGACGAACTAACGAGCCAGCGGCTACGTTGCGAACAACGCACTCAACTGGAATCATATCCAACTTTTTAACCAATGATTCTGTATCACTCAGCAACTCATCTAATTGCGTTGGAATACCCGCTTTTTCTAATTGAGTCATAATGAAATGATTAAAACGATTATTAACCATTCCTTTATCTTCGAGTTGCTCTACTTTCTCTCCGTCAAACGCGGAAGTATCGTTGCGGAACTCCAACACTAATCGTGATGGGTCATCTGTCGTATACACGGTTTTTGCTTTCCCGCGATACAGCTCGTTTCGTTTTTCCATAGGTTGTGCCGCCTTTACTGTTGACTTGCTACTTTTAATGCTTGCTCAAGAGCAGGCTTAACCGACTCGAGCCATGCCTGATCGACTACTTCATCATTTGACCAAACGCTAATGGCCGTATCATCCCCAAATTCGACTAAGCGAATTTCATAATTTCCTTCTGGAATACCCAACGATTCATAATCATCCCCACCGATGAATAGGAAACCTGAGTCCGGCTCGGTGTACTCAACAAAATAGGTGCCTGCCTCGCGGTTTAAGTCATCAATGCTCAAACCTATTTGTTCTAATGCTTGACCGGTGAGCACCCAAGCGTCATCGAAGTCTAGCTCAACCACAAATACGGGTTGCTGTTTAGCATTGGTACTGACTGAAACGGGCACGCCCGCTTCTCGGCTCTGTTGGATTGATTGTTGGTGGACACGATTCACTTGAGACACAACTTTATTCAACAAATCAACTGATAAGTTATGCTGAGTCAGTTCTGCCATTTCAGTGCGATCGCCGTTTACCTTTTGCGATACGTCCGCTAACGTCACTTCAAGCGCAGTCGTCCGACCGTGCGTTTCTGGCGCCTGCGTTAACACGTAGCGAAAACTTTGTTCCAGAGACACAGTAGTATCTCCGTCACCTAACAACCACCAACCACCATCGCCTTCTGCTTCATATTCGTCTTCGGTAGTAAGCAACTCAGTGGTCCACTGGTTTTCGCCCGTTTTAGTAAAAGTTAGGCCTTTGCGGTCTAAGACTTGTTCAGCTGCGGTCCAGACAGTGTTTACAATACTGTCTGACATACCTTCAACCAAATCAAAATACACCCGTGCTTGTTTTTCGTTTTCGAGTACACGACTCCCCAACGCAATAGGATGAACCTGGCGAGGTGAAACAACGCGAACTTCTTCGCCTATGGGTCCAGAGGTATCTGCAGCAGGAATTTTGTAACTATTACTGTAGTCAGGCGTTTCCAAACCCGAAGGAACGTTTAACTCGGGTCGTTGCTTTAAGTTGACATAATCAAAGTCACCATTCGCTTGCTCTTTTTCAATCGAGCTACACGACGCGAGGGTAATCATCGCCAACGAAGTCACGATGGCTGTACGGCGAAAATTCATTTCCACTCCTGCTACTTAAGTAAGTGTAATTGGTTGAGGGCGCGCTCGATAACAAGCTGACTGTCTTCGCTTGGCGGCGTCAGAGGTAAACGATAATTGGCGCTACATTTACCCATTAACGCGAGAGCCCACTTAACTGGAATCGGATTTGATTCAACAAACAATGCATTATTGAGTTCACGGAGTTCACTATCGATTTGTTCAGCTTTTTCACGTTCTCCACGAGTCGCAGCATCAACCAGCGCTTTTATTCGGCTTGGCACTACGTTGGCTGTAACACTGATAACGCCATGCCCACCGCGCAACATAAATTCACACGCGGTCGGGTCATCGCCACTCAGCAAAATAAATTGGTTGCCACAGCGACGCTTCAGTTCTTCGACACGAGAAACATCGCCCGTCGCTTCTTTAATGCCAATCACATTATCAATTTCAGCGAGTTGTTCAACCACTTCAGGTGGCATGTCTAATGCGGTTCGACCGGGCACATTATATAAAATCTGCGGTTTATCTGAGGCGTCAGCGCAAGCTGAATAATGGGCGATCAGGCCTTCTACTGAAGGCTTGTTATAGTAAGGTGTGACGTTGAGAAAACCATCGACACCAAAGTGACTCATCTTCTCTGTGAGTTGCACGGCCTCGGCGGTGGAGTTTGAGCCGTTACCTCCAATTACTTTGATGCGGCCATTAGCGAGTTCGACCATCGCAGCAACAACATCAATGTGTTCTTCATGGCTGAGTGTGGTTGACTCCCCCGTTGTGCCTACCGCGACAATTGCGTCTGTCCCGGATTCAACATGGAAATTCACGAGTTCTTCAAGTTCGTTATAGTCGATATTCCCATGCTTAGTCAGCGGTGTGACTAAGGCAACAATACTACCTGTTAGCATATAGGCTCCAAATTCCTAATCATGGGGCCTAATGTTACTGGTAGCCCCAAATAAACACAAGACTAGGAACACGTAGCACGTAATTTGTTCCCTTCATTTTAATCCAAACCCAGCTTCGCTATCATATATATACTGGATCTTATCGTTAGGAGTTAGAAATGGAACGTTTACAAGCTGGCGACAAAGCGCCTAACTTTGAACTTTTAGATAAAAACGAAGAAAAAGTATCTTTACAAGCATTACTGAAAGACCATCGTGTGTTGGTGTATTTCTACCCAAAAGCAATGACCCCTGGTTGCACTGTTCAAGCGCAGAACTTGCGTGATGAAAAAGATCGTTTACTAGAACACAATGTCATCTCAGTCGGTATTAGTCCTGATGCGCCTAAGCGATTAAATAAGTTTACTGAACGTGACGAGCTTAACTTCACGCTACTGAGCGATGAAGATCATGCGATTGCAGATAAGTTTGGAGTTTGGGGTCCAAAAAAATTTATGGGCAAAGAGTACGATGGTATTCATCGAATCAGCTTTCTAGTTGAACAGGACGGTACGGTGAGTCACGTATTTGATAAGTTTAAAACAAAAGAGCACCACCAAGTGGTACTCGATCATTTAGAGCAGAACTAAAGTCATTTCGGAATAAGGCGCACTGAGCGCCTTATTCTTCGGCTGGACTACTCTTCTCAATCAGGGCTTCTCGACTTGACCAAGCGGTTATCACCGCTTTGACTAAGCTCGCCAACGGTATCGCGAAAAATACGCCCCAAAAACCCCAAATACCACCAAAGATAAGCACCGCAGCAATAATATAGACCGGATTAAGGCTCACCGCCTCGGAAAACAATAATGGCACGAGCACGTTGCCATCTAACGCTTGGATAATGAGGTAGCCAATCATCACGTAAATGAATGGACCTGTAGCACCGAATTGAAATAATGCCACTAATGCGACGGGTATGGTCACCACGACGGCACCAATGTACGGTATCAATACTGATAACCCGACTAAAATTGACAGCAACGTCGTGTAACGTAAATCAAAAGCAAAGAACACAGCAAAAGAGGTCACGGCAACCACAATGACTTCCAGAGCTTTGCCGCGGATGTAGTTCATGATTTGCAGGTTCATTTCCTGACCGACTTGCGTAATTAAACGACGGTTAGTGGGCAATATGCGGCTGAAATGAGCAAGGAGCGTATTCCTGTCTTTGAGCATGAAAAAGACTAATAACGGCACGACAATTAAGTAAACCAGCATCGCCATTACATTGACCAGTGAAGTCAAAGAGCTCGTCAATATTTGCTCGCCGAGCCCTACGACACGACGTTTAACAGTTAGCATCAACTCGGTTATTTGCGATTCATCAATCACCGATGGAAACAATTCGGGTAGTTTGTGCAACCACACTTGCAAGTTCGCCAACATATCAGGTAGCTCACGAATCAGCGTTGTGCTTTGTTGCCAGACCACTGGCACGAGCGTAAACAGGCACAGCGTCGCAATACAAATGGTGAGGCTCATAACAATAATGGTGGCAGCCAAACGCCCCATCCCCGCGTCAATCAATCGATTTACAGGCCAATCAAGTAAATAAGCGAGCGCAATCGCAGCTAGAATGGGTGCTAATATTCCACCGAAAAATACAATCAATAGAACCGACACAATGAGCAATAAAAATAGCGTCACTGCATTGGGGTCTGAAAACTTATTCCGATACCACTGCTGAATATGTTGGAACATTCCGAGCTTCCTGTTCGGTGTGATTAAAGGTTCACGATGCTTGCAATCTTACGGTAACACCATAGAGTAGAAAAGGAACTTATTGTAAATTAATAACTCTACGTAGAATATTGCGTTATAACAGCGGTTAATGTGAATGTTGTATCTCAGAAAAACTCAGCGCTTTATGACAAGTGGGATTGCGCTTGCGCTCATGTTAGCGCTTCCCTCCGCGTTTCAAGCACCCGAGGCCCTTGCTCAGCAACATAGAAACCTGCCCGAAATCGGCACCACCGGAGCGGGCTTTATGAGTATTGAGCGAGAAAAGGTCGTTGGTGACTACTATATGCGCCAACTACGCGCAACGGCACCTGTTATTCAGGATCCTGTATTAAACAGCTATCTTAAAGATGTTGGACAACGTTTAGTACGAAATGCGGACAACGTACGCTACCCTTTCTCATTTTTTTGGTTAAATATTAACGAAATAAATGCGTTCGCCTTTATGGGAGGATATGTCGGTGTCCATACTGGGCTCATTCAGCAAGCTCGGAATGAGTCTGAGTTCGCAGCGGTCCTTGGGCACGAAATAGCACACGTAACTCAGCGCCATATTGTGCGGAGTATGCAAGAGCAACAACAGAACATGCCGCTCACAATAGCCGGCGTGATTGGCTCTATCTTGTTAGGGATTGCCAATCCAGAAGCAGGCGCTGCCGGACTCTACACAACGATTGGCGCAACGGGTCAGGCACAAATCAATTATACACGCCTATTTGAACAAGAAGCCGATCGTATTGGGATAACAACACTCGCCAATGCCGGTTTTGACCCCATGGGGGCGCCTAATTTTTTTGGTCGTCTAGCCGACCAATACCGTTACGTATCAAAACCTCCTGAAATGTTACTGACTCACCCCGTTCCCGAGTCCCGCATTGCGGATACGCGCACCCGTGCTGAGGCATTAGGTCGTCGTGATGTACCACAAAGTCTAAACTTTGAACTTGCTAAAGCGCGAGTTGATGCGCGTTATACACGCAGCACGCCGAATAGTGAGTTCGTTAAAATGACCAAAAGCGATAATATCATCACTCAACAAGCCGGCGGCTATGCATTGGCCATCAGAGCACTCGATGCAAGCAATCCTGATACGGCACAACAATGGTTAACCCCGTTACTTGAGCGCGATCCTAGAAACCGTTTCTATATTGATGTGCAAACCGATATTTACCTTGCGTTGGAACAAAATGATAAGGCACTTGATATGCTGAAGCGCGAGTACACGCGAAGCCCTGACGATCCGGTGATTATACTCAACTACGCGAATGCTGCGATTCGTTCAAATGAGGCTGAGCTGGGCGTGAAATTATTGCGCAATTACCTGTTAGCTGAACCGGGTTCATTAATTGCCCTCGATCTGCTTACCGATGCCTATCAGCGAACTTCTGATAGAGCCGCGATGTACGAGACACGCGCAGAAGCCTTGGCGCTCCGCGGTGGTTTCGATCTTGCTATTGATCAACTACAAACAGCGCAAAATCACACACAGAATAAGCTAACCGAGAAACGACTTAACGCGCGTATTGATCAAATACGCGCCGAAAAAGAACGCCTGAAAGGACTACTCTGAGCGCGCTTTAGCAATCGCTTTTCGCAGACTCGCTCGTGTTTGCTCACCCAACAGTGGACCGGTCACCTTTCCACCTGGACCAACAATGTAAGTGGCCGGTAACATACCCGGCTTATCAAACGGTAATTTCGGTGCTGGCAGGCTCAACGCCAAAGGAAAATCAATATCATGTTTTTCCGCCAGCGCGTTGATTTGCTGATTACTCATCGGATCAAAACTGATGCCAATCAGTGTTAGTTGGCTGTCGTCACTGACTTCGTTGTGATAAAACTCGTTAAGTTCAGGCAACTCACGCAGGCAGGGAGTGCACCACTCGGCGAAGTAATTCACCACCACGGTGTTCGCTTTACCATTTTGCCAGTTTATCTGGCTTTCGTTGTTGAGTTGAATGTCCGGCTCTTGTGAACAACCCACTACACCCAATGCTAACACTGTCGCAACTAGCAATGACAATTTCATATTCGGCCCGTATTCGTTATGATAAGAAACAACGTTTGACTAATAGAGTGAATCAATATGTCTAAAGTTACCATATACCATAATCCGCGTTGTTCAAAGTCACGCCAAACGCTTGAGTTATTGCAACAGCATGGTATCGAGCCAACCATTATCAAATACCTCGAAACCCCACCAAGTCAAGCCGAACTGAGCAGTTTGCTGAATAAACTCGATATCAGCCCTAGACAACTGATGCGCACAAAAGAAGCGGTATATAAGGAACTTAAGTTAGCCGACGAGTCGGATGATGAGGTATTGCTCACTTCGATGGTCAATAACCCCAAGCTTATTGAACGTCCGATTGTCGTTAAGGGTGAGAAGGCCGTATTAGGACGCCCGCCGGAGAATGCGTTGGAGTTGATAAAGTGAGTGGCTGTAACGTCGTTATATTTTATTTTAGCCGAGGCGGTCAGACACGTTTACTTGCAGATGCCATAGCCGAAGGCGTTCAGGCAACCGGAGCTGAAGCGCTTTTACGCACGGTCGAAACCGATAGCGATGCCGCGAGTATGCGTGATTTACTTCTTGATAAAAATGAGCTGATCAACTGTGATGCGTTAATAATGGGAAGTCCAACTCGTTTTGGTCACATGAGCGCACACCTGCAAAAATTTTGGGAGACGACCAGCCGCGAATGGCTAAATGGTGATCTAATTGATAAACCCGCAGCCGTTTTTACGACAACCAGTTCATTGCACGGTGGTCAAGAGAGTACCCTACTTAATATGGCATTGCCTCTGCTTCATCACGGCATGCTACTAACGGGCATTCCTTATGAGCAACCGAGTTTACATCACGATAATGCAGGTGGTTCGCCTTACGGTGCTGGTGCGTTAAATGCATCATCCAATTTGACATTATCGGCCAATGAGCGAGCCAGTGCCGTTGCTTTGGGTCAACGAGTTGCAACAATTGCACAACAGCTAAAATCAACCAAGGATGCATAACATGGCCGTTCAAATGGCACCAAAAACACGCTTTTTTCGCATCGCCACACAGACCGGTTACTGGCTGCTGTTGGCACTTCTGATTCTGTGGCATGGTCTCATTCCAGAAAGTGACACGAGTGCCCTACCCACTTACCTATCGTTAATTTTTTGGGTTTTACCGATGTTATTTCCACTCGTTGGATTAGTTAAAGGGAAGCCCTACACACACGCTTGGCTTAATTTTATTTTGATGTTCTACTTTTTGCACGGACTCACAACCGTATACACACATCCTGATGAACGTGTATGGTCAGTTTTAGAAATACTTTTCACGACAGTTGCTTTTGTCGGTGCAACAGGGTTTGCACGGCACCGCGGACGTGAATTAGGGCTGGGCCTTAAAAAGCAAAAAGAGGCTAAATAGCCAATACTTGTTTCACAAATGGAATCGTGAGTTTTCGTTGGTGCGCGATAGAGGCTTTATCGAGTTGATCTAAGTGCGCCAACAACCCTGCCATATCGCGTCCCAACCGATGCAACATGAAGATAGCCACATCGTGCGGCAACTGCAAACCTCGCCATTGTGCACGAAGCGTCAATGCGCTTGCCTTGCCATCATCATTGAGTGGGCTGAGTTGAAACGCCGTTGCCCATTGTAAACGAGAACGCAAGTCAGCGAGTTCAACTGATAACTGACTCGCACTCGCATGAGCGGTCATCATCAAGCGACAGTGCTCAGCATCTGTAATCGTGTTAATTAATTTGAATAACTCATAGCACCAAGTGGGGTCCTTAAGTACCGTATCAATATCATCTAGACAGATAATATTGAATGCATCCAAGCCTGCTAGCACTTGCTCGGCGTTGCTTTCTTTCAAATCCGCCAACGGCAAATACATGACTTGGGTGTGTTGTCCAGCTAATGAGACAATCGAATGTAACAGGTGACTTTTCCCTGAGCCCGAAGGACCTGATAAAAGTGTCAAGCGTTCGCCCTGCGTTTCACTCAGAGGTTTTGTTGCGATTTGCTTGAGCCAACGCACCACATTATCATTCTGTTGCTCTAAGTAGGTGGTAAAATTTTCATCATCAGGCAACTGCACTGCAAGTGTTAGTTGCTGAGGTTGTTGCTTACCGGCTGTCATTATTCTGTTGCCACCCACCGATAAGTCGTTTCCTCCTCAGCGCTTTGCTCGCGCAAAGCAAAGGGATCGCGACGCTTTTGTTGTAAACGCCCATCTAACTCAATAGCTTGTAACAGATGATCGGGCGTATCCGTTAAGGTCACCTCAAAGCGGCTGAATGTTGGGCTGTAATCAGTTAGCTTGACTTGCTGTACAGAGGTCACACTCGCAATGAACCTTTGAATATCTAGAATACTTTGCCAACCCTGCAAACCTTCCACACGAATAGGAAACTGAATCAACTGACTCTCACCTGACGCAATCAAAGCAAATTCATTAGCAAGCGATTCATGCAATTGATTCATGAACGGACCTGCAAGAAAGTCGCGTGAATTTGCAAACACTTCGCCCGACTTTCTAATATCGCCCACACGGACCACCCAGTCTAACCGCCAACGGCCTTTTTCGGCTTCGCCCTCGGCTTTAGGTTCATCATCCGTCACGCCGCGTTCTGCTACCTTCGCGACCAAATAGCCATCTGCTCGATATCGCTGTGAAGCGTCGCCGATAGGGGTCAAAAAACGTCCCCAAATGTCAGAAATAGACACTGACGTTGCATCCGTCAAATCCATTAAAGGAAACTGTAAGGGTAAACCGCGTTGCTTAGCGAGGTGGCGGATCTGTTGAATAAAGATAGACTCGTCGTTTGCTGCTAAAATATGCCGTTTGCCACGCTCGTCGCTACTGGCTACCCACATCAACAATTCCGGACGTCGACTCCCCCAGTAGGGCAGTTGATTAACCTTAAATAACTCAGACAGCTTACGTCCATCGAAGTTGGCGGTGAGATATAACGTATTCCCGTTACGCCGATAACCATACTGTAATAGGTAGTCGTCCAACTGACTCTTAGCATTCTTTATCGCACGATGCTCGAGTGTCTTCTCGCTTCCCGATATTTTTAATATCACCTGTTCAAACGCTGTGCGCAACGCTTCATCACGTTGGCTCGCTGCCTGCGAGGACACTTCTATTTCCGCTGAGAAAAGATCATCAATAAGTCGACCCTGTGCCGACAAGCACAGTAATAAACTTACCATACAGATGAAGTATTGAACTGTTGCGCGCATCATAGGCCAGCCTTCAAAAAATCGTTCATGAAATGCATGTTAAACACCCAAACGCAACACGGCAAGTGACAACTTGTGGATAACCTTGTGGGAATGCCCTCGACAACGTAAATTCAAGTAATTTATTGATAGCCTAGTCAAAAACCGGTCATCTCGCTAAAATGAAACAAATTTTGTGACTAGGAACATTATGCTTAAAAAACAATTACGTGGCATTAGCTCGTTATTATCGAGTATCAGCTTGATTGGGGTCTGTGTCGGTATGACCAGTACGCTCCTCAGTTTGCGCGCCACGATTGAAGGTTTTGGCACCTTAGTCACTGGTTTTATCATGTCGGCCTACTTTATTGGCTATTTATTTGGCTCGACTCGCGCCCCCAAAGATATTCGTCGAGTCGGTTATATACGTTCGTTTGGCGGACTGGCTGCCCTCGCCGCGGCCAGCGTGTTAGTTCAAGCTATCTGGATTGACCCTGTCGTCTGGTTTGTCATGCGGTTTGTGACTGGCTTTGCGATATCAGGCATCTTCGTCATTGTTGAAAGTTGGCTAAATACCATGGCTGATAACAAGAGCCGTGGCACCTTGTTATCCATTTACCTCGTTATCATTTACAGTGGTCTGATTGCCGGTCAGTTAATACTCGGTGTCGCAGATCCCGGCGGCTTTATCGCCTTTGCCATTGTGGTACTGCTTATCAATTTAGCGCTAATCCCCATCTTAGTAAGCGTTACCGTTGAGCCAACCACGCACGAAAATCGCAAGGTACCCGTTAAAATGTTATTGAATACAGTACCATTGGGGGTTATCAACGCATTTGTAATGCAAGCATGTTACGCCATGTTTTACGGTATCGGTCCGATGTATGCTTCGTATATTGGTCTTTCCGTACTACAGATCACGTTCTTTATGTCAGCGTTTATAGTCGGCGGACTTCTCTCGCAAACACCGTTTGGCTTGCTATCAGATCGCATTGATCGTCGTATTGTTATCGCCATTTGTGCCGCAGGCGGAACCGCTGCAGCTATTTTACTTGCTCAGCTTGGTGCCGGAAATGCCTTACTCATTTATCTAGTCGTAGCGGTGCTTGGCGCCTTTATTCTACCGCTCTACTCGCTCGGTATGGCACACACCAACGATTACCTCGAGAAAGACCAGATGGTTGGTGCCACGGGCGCTATCATCAAAATCGGTGGTGCAGGTAGTATCATTGGTGCGCCGGCGGTCGCTGCGTTAATGCAGTTCGGTGCTATTAACTACTTCTTTCTACTGCTTGGTGGTCTCACCGCTTTTGTGGGTTGTTACGCACTGTACCGCATCACGCGTCGTGCTAAAGCTGAGGAACAATTACACAGCAACTTTGCTATTCTAGCACCGTCACAAACCTCCGATGAGCTATTAACTTCCATGGCGGAAGAGGCGCCAGATGAAGAGGACGATACCGAAGAAGAAGTGGATGGTACGGCGGTACTGAAGCGCTAACGCGCTTCAGTACACTAACAATTACTGAATAAGCTCAGCGACCCAGTCGCGCGCTTCAGCAATGATTTGCTCGAGGTGTGCGGCTGATTTAAAGCTTTCCGCATAGATTTTATAAACCGGCTCAGTGCCTGAGGGTCGTGCGGCAAACCAGCCATCTTCTAACACGACCTTGACACCGCCAAACTGAGCGTCATTACCCGGCGCTTTTGTAAAAATATCGACAACGTTACTTTCAGCTAACGTGGTTAATTTCAATTTGTAGGCTCGAATATCCTTGAAGCGCGCGTTCTGTTCCAACGACGATGCAGTATCAACCCGCTGATAAAAGGCTTCGCCGTGCTGCGCACATAATTTTTTGTAATAAGCGCTCGGGGATTCACCGGTGGCAGCTTGCAGCTCTGCCGCCAACAATACCATCACGATACCGTCTTTATCGGTGGTCCAAACATCACCTTGGCGATCAAGCAAAGTGGCTCCTGCACTTTCCTCGCCTGCGAAACCAATATCACCATCACGCAGCTGCTGAGCGAACCACTTGAAGCCAACAGGCACTTCATAAACCTTACGCTGATTATCTTCTACAACGCGATCTATCATTTGGCTAGAAACGAGTGTTTTACCGATTGCAACATCGGCTGCCCATTCCCGCGACTTACACAAATAATCAATAGCCACAGCAAGGTAATGATTAGGATTCATTAGGCCATCCGGCGTAACGATACCGTGGCGATCATAATCGGGGTCATTTCCCCCGGCTAAATCGTATCGATCTTTATAAGCCAACAGACCTGCCATCGCATAAGGTGATGAGCAATCCATGCGTATCTTGCCGTCTTTATCGAGGGTCATAAACTGAAAGCCTGGGTCGACGTGATCGTTGAAAATATCGATATTCAACCCATAAGTCTCAGCGATTTGGTGCCAATAGTCAGCACCTGCGCCACCCATTGCATCGACCGCAAGACGCAGGTTTGCGCCTTTGATAAGGTCCATATTGATACAGCGGGGCAGATCGTCAATATAGTGCTTACGCCAATCAACAAAGACTAACTTTGGATGTGATAACACATCTTCCCGTTCACAGGTATTAACGCCTTGAAGCCCAGACGACAGTAGTGCATTCGCATATTTTTCAATGACTCGCGTAGCATCAGCATCGGCCGGTCCACCATGCGGCGGATTATATTTAAAGCCGCCATCCTGTGGTGGATTATGTGAAGGCGTGATGACCACCCCGTCACATTGCTTTTGATGGTTTGCATTATAAGTCAAAATAGCGTGACTCAATGCAGGCGTGGGCGTATAACCATGTTCTGTTTGAACATGCACTTCTAAACCGTTCCCTAAAAACACGTCGAGAGCCGATATGTAAGCCGACTCTGACAATGCATGGGTGTCCTTACCGAGTAGAATCGGACCCTCAATGCCTTGTTCTTCACGATAGGCACAAATTGCTTGTGCAATTGCTAGAATATGTGCTTCATTGAAACTTCGCGCCAGCGCAGAACCGCGATGACCCGATGTTCCAAAACTCACTTTTTGATGAGCTTTACGTGGGTCCGGCTCATACACATAATATGCACTGACCAACTGCGCGATGTTTACGCTATCCGCTGCGGTTGTGGGCTGCCCCGCTCGTTCATGCACCGTCATTATAAAAAGTCCCTAATTTGCTCGACTTCAGGTTTGCTGTATCCAAGCTTTTGCGCAACCTGAGTCAACATCGATTTTTTCTTCGTCGTATTATTGTTCGTCACCACCCAAAAAGGTGATGAGGGAATCGCCTTAGGATTCGTACTATTACCACTGGTCAGCAACGCCTCTTCCGAACGGGCAAAATATTGGCGGTCACGGCCGCGAATAGTCAATACGGTTTCAAACTGTTCGGGATGAGTCTTATACAGCATGCTCAAAATGTAGAGAAATCGTGCCACTACGCTTTTCTGTACATTAACATCTTGCTGATTTAGACGGTTAAACACAGAGTCAGTAGCACGCTCTTCGACCTGCACCGGTTCAACCTGAGCAACGCTGTCGAAGCCCAATAGACGGCGCAAAATATCTGATGCGCTCTCACCGATTTGTTGCGTGTGGCTCGCGATATACGCGTATAAATCGTCTTCAACTTCGATGCGTTTCATCGGTTTTTAATTCCTCATTGTTATCGATTCGCAGGGTTGACTTGCAACCAACCACTAAAGCTCGGAAAATATTAGCAAAGTTTAACACTAAAGGCACAACGATGGCAGAGTCAGAATTACTGCATTACGAAACCATGGGTGACAAGCAGAATCCCGCCGTTATTATCATTCACGGTTTGTTCGGAGATGGAGATAACCTAAAGAGCCTTGCTCGCGATTTGGAGCGCGACTACTTCTGTGTTCTACCCGACGCTCGCAATCACGGTGATTCCCCTCACCATGACAGTATGACCTATACGGAAATGGCGGACGATATTGTGGCACTTGCAGATGCATTAGCCTTAAAAAAGTTTTCGTTAGTTGGTCACTCCATGGGCGGTAAGATTGCCATGGAAGTGGCTATGCGCTACGAAGAGCGTGTCCAAGCAGCGGTGTTCGCAGATATTGCTCCAGTCGCCTATCCTGCTCATCACAACACAATATTAGATGCCTTAGCGGGTTTAGATTTACACCAAATAACGAGCCGCACGGATGCTGATAAACAACTGAGTTCGGTGATCAAAGAAAAAGGTGTGCGCCAATTTTTACTGAAAAACCTCCGCAAGGATGGCGACCATTTCGCGTGGCGACTCAATTTAACCGCGATTACCGAGCGATACGACGATATCGCCGGCAGTGTCAGCGATGGCGATTATTCCGGCCCTTGTTTGTTTATAAAAGGCGGGAATTCAGACTATCTAACCGAACAACATAAATCGCAAGTCACCGAGCGTTTTAGTAATTCGCAGGTTAAAGTTGTTGAAAACACGGGCCATTGGTTACATGCCGAAAAACCGCGCATTTTCAATCGTCTTGTAAAGGATTTTCTAGCGAGCCACGGTCGTCTTTAACAGTCTACTGTGCTATTATAAGAGGCGTTTCTGTCGGCCTATAGGGTGGTATCTTAAGGATGTTGGCTGAATATTATGAGCAAATAGAAGTACTCGTTACTAATATTACGCTAGGTATACTTTTCTTACTAATAGGCTTAGCTATTCGAGATGTGCTTAATCGCTCATCGGTCCCCAAATTCGGACGCATTATCGTATGGATGGTGTTGTTTCTTGGCTGCTTTGGTTTTATTGCTAAAGGCATTATCCAAGTGATTTGGGAGGTCGGTGTCTAAAATCGACCGAAAACACATGGCAAAAGAAAACACGGATAAAGTAACGATCGATTTGTTCCTTGATCAACCGCGTAAAGGTCGACCTCGAACAAATCCATTACCACGTAATGAGCAGTTAAAAATTAATAAGCGTCGGCAACTGCAACGAGACCGACGTCAAGGTAGAAAGCGAATAGAATTGAAAGTCGACCAGTCAGTGCATGAGCATTTGAACGAAGTCGCATCATCCTCGGGCTGCACCCGCAGCGATTTAGTCGAAGCGATGATTAAAATCTCGCTGGCAAACCAAGAACAAGTGCTGCCAGCTGTCGTTAATTTAGTAAAATCAGGTGAAAGTTGATTTATGGCAACTGTTGGAATTTTCTTTGGAAGTGATACGGGTAATACCGAAGCGGTCGCCCACATGATTGAAAAAGAACTCGGCAAAAAGCTTGTTGAGGTCAAAGATATTGCAAAATCGAGTAAGGAAGATATTGCGAGCTACGATCTTCTTTTATTTGGTATTCCCACTTGGTATTACGGGGAAGCGCAGTGTGACTGGGATGACTTCTTCCCTGAGTTAGAAGAAATTGATTTTACTGACAAACTCGTCGCCATCTTCGGCTGCGGAGACCAAGAGGACTACGCCGAGTACTTCTTAGACGCAATGGGTATGGTGCGCGATATCGTTGAAGCAAGAGGAGCAATCATTGTTGGTCATTGGCCAACCGAGAGCTATCACTTTGAGGCTTCAAAAGGGTTGGTCGATGAAAATCATTTTGTGGGTTTAGGTATCGATGAAGATCGTCAGCCAGAACTGACAAAAGACCGTGTTACCCAATGGTGTAAACAGGTTTATGAAGAGATGTGTCTCGCAGAGCTAGCCAACTAGGATGGTTTTGCGCTATTTTGAGCAAAGCTATTGAACAACTAAACAAAAAGCGAAGAGCACCATGGCGACAAATGATGAACAATTGAAAAAAGCTGGTCTTAAAGTAACGTCCCCACGCGTAAAAATTTTGGAGATCCTTAAGCAACCAGATAATCAGCATATCAGTGCCGAAGACGTCTACAAGATTTTGCTTGAGCAAAAGGATGAAATTGGCCTCGCCACGGTTTACCGCGTGTTAAACCAGTTCGATGATGCAGGTATTATTACCCGTCACCATTTTGAAGGCGGTCGTTCGGTCTTTGAACTCAGTGCGAAAGAACACCACGATCATTTGGTGTGCTTAACCTGCGGTCACGTGTTTGAGTTCGAAGATGATGTTATCGAAGAACGTCAGGTACGTATTGCCGAGCAAAATAAAATCAAACTAACTAATCATAGCTTATATCTTTATGGCGAGTGTCAACGAGGCGAAGGTTGCGAATATAAAGCAGCTGAGGAAGCCTAACGATGGCACTGCGTTGGCTTATCTATGGTGCAAATGGATACTCAGGTAAACTCATTGCTCATAAAGCCGTCGCACGAGGTTATCATCCTGTACTTGCAGGACGTAACGCAACCGAAATCGAACACTTCGCTGGGGCGCTTCAGCTCCAGCACCGTGTTTTCAGCCTTTCAGATCCGTCACAGGTCAAACAGCAACTGATTGACATCGATCTGGTTATCAATTGTGCAGGTCCTTTCAGCAAAACGGCCGCCCCGCTCATTCAAGCCTGTATTAGCACCGCTACGCATTATCTTGATATTACTGGCGAGATTGACGTGTTTGAATATGCACACTCGCAGTCTGAGGCTGCTAAAAAAGCAGGTATCGTGCTCTGCCCAGGTGTGGGCTTCGATGTCATTCCTACGGATTGCTTGGCTGCACGTCTGTATGCACAAATGCCTGACGCAACACATCTCGCGTTGGGATTTGATTCGGCCTCAAGAATGAGCCGCGGCACAGCTAAAACAAGTATTGAGCGTTTAGGACATGGAGGCGCAGCACGCATCGACGGTATTGTCAGCTCAGTGCCATTGGCATGGAAAGAGCGCCGCATTGACTTTGGTAACGGTGTTAAGTCGGCGATGACCATTCCATGGGGCGATGTGGCGACTGCATTTTACACCACATCGATACCCAACATTGAAGTTTATATTCCAGCCCCACCTAAGTTAATTAAACGACTTCGTAGAGTGAACTGGTTACGATGGTTGTTTAAGTTACGCTGGGTACAGAACCAACTGAAAGCAAAAGTCGATCAGCGCAGTAGCGCGGGTCCAGATGAAGACGCACGTAAAGCCAACCCGACCTATATTTGGGGAGAGGTCAAAAATAAACGTGGAGACACGAAATCTATGCGCTTCAAAATAAAAAATGGCTATACCGTCACAGCAGAAGGAGCCGTTGAAGTCGCACTTTATATTTTACAACATGACGCTTTGCCAGGTGGCTATTACACGCCATCTCGCCTATGTGGCGCCAAACTACTTGATCAGTTCATTGAACATTAAAAAACCGGCTGATGAGCCGGTTTTTTTGATAAGCACTTATGCAGCATCGCCCTGCTGTTCGATTTTAGCCCAGCTATCACGTAGACCCACGGTTTGGTTAAAGATAAGGCGCTGTTCTTTCTCAGCGTCACTATCCAACACATAATAACCTAAACGTTCAAACTGGTACGGTTGCTCAACTTTCGCATCGGCTAAGTTGGCTTCAACAAAGCCGTGCTTAACCACGAGTGAGTCAGGGTTTAGCGCAGCGAATAAGTCATCTTCCGCAGCAGGATTCGGCACACGGAACAGACGGTCATAGATACGAAACTCAGCTTCTTTCGCTGTATCTGCCGAAACCCAATGGATAACGCCTTTCACTTTACGACCATCGGCTGGATCTTTGCCCAAAGTATCAGGGTCATAGGTACAGTATACGGTCGTTACTTGCCCGTCACTATCAACATCACAGCGTTCAGCCTTAACCACATAACCATTTCTGAGACGAACTTCTTTGTCTAACACCAGTCGCTTAAACTTCTTGTTAGCCGATTCACGGAAGTCTTCACGTTCAATGTAGACTTCACGTGAGAAAGTCACTTGGCGGCACCCCATATCCGGGTTATTCGGATGATTAGGCGCATCAAGTAGCTCCTGCTGACCCTCTGGATAGTTTTCGATAACCAGTTTAATGGGATCCATTACCGCCATCGCACGCGGCGCATTCTCGTTTAAGTCATCACGGATACAGGCTTCAAGCATACCCATTTCAACTTGGTTATCCATTTTGGTGACACCAATACGACGACAGAACTCACGGATAGACGATGGCGTGTAGCCACGACGACGCAAACCCGCAATACTCGATACACGAGGGTCATCCCAACCCGACACTTTGCCTTCCTCAACCAAGTTATTGATGATGCGTTTACTCATCACGGTATATTGCAAGTTCAAGCGCGAGAATTCGATTTGCTGAGGATGACAGTCGATACTGATATTATCCAAAACCCAGTCGTACAAACGGCGATTATCTTGAAACTCCAAAGTACACAATGAATGCGTAATGCCCTCTAACGCATCAGAAATACAATGTGTGAAGTCATACATTGGATACACACACCACTTGTCACCGGTTTGGTGGTGATGCACGTGTCGCACGCGATAGATAACTGGATCACGCATGCACATGAACGGTGATGCCATATCAATTTTAGCTCTCAAGCAACACTCGCCATCTTTATATTCGCCCGCAGTCATGCGCTTGAACAGATCAAGGTTTTCCTCGACCGACGTATCCCGGTAAGGGCTGTTGGTGCCCGGCTCTTTCAGCGTGCCGCGCATTTCACGCATGGTCTCTTGGTCAGAGAAATCCACGTACGCGAGTCCCTTTTCAATGAGCTCCATCGCAAACCCGTGTAACTCATCAAAGTACCCCGATGAATAACGAGGCTTACCTTCCCACTGATAACCTAACCAAGCAACATCGCGTTTGATCGACTCGACGTAATCAACTTTTTCTTTTAATGGGTTGGTATCATCAAATCGCAGGTTACAGGTACCCTGGTAATCTTCGGCAATACCAAAGTTCAACACGATTGATTTAGCATGACCAATGTGCAAAAAACCATTCGGTTCCGGTGGGAACCGAGTATGTACTGACGTATGCTTTCCTTCTGCCAAATCTTTATCAATAATTTGGCGAATAAAATTACTTGGACGATGCTCAGTTTCTGACATGCGTGTATGTTCTCCAACAACTTTTGAGCTCAAAAAAGGATATTACTTATGATCGCAATTAATGATCCGTCTGGCAAGCAGGTGTGATGCCAAAAAAGTCATAATAGTTCTTTAATTGCTGTTGTACTTTAGCAACTTCAACTCGAGTAAACTGCACGGTTTGACCCGGTCGACATTGTGCCAAACGTGACAGATCCAGTGGACTTATATTACCAAGCTTAGGGTACCCCCCCAACGTTTGGCGATCGTTCATCATAATAATAGGTTGGCCATTCGGTGGCACCTGCACTGAGCCAATATTGATTCCCTCTGACACTAAACCTTTGCCCGCATACTCAATGGCAGGCCCTTCGAGTCGAATCCCCATCCGATCGCTTTGCTGGCTAATTTTATACTCGTGGAAACTCAGTTTTTCGCGCTCAGCCATGGCAAACTGATCGTACTGAAACCCGGGTATCAGACCTAAGACCGGTGGCTTACTGTAATCAGGACGGTAACGCCATGGAATGCGCTGCGTTAACTCACAGGTTGAAGACTCAATAGCCAATGTATCGCCTTTTTGCAGCGCACTACCATCACCGCGGTGACCGCCTAATTGCTCACGCTTAACCGTCGCGCAACTGCCCCATTGCGGCTTGACCTGTATTCCACCTGCAACAGCTAAATAGGCCCGCAATCCGCTACGTGCAGGCCCAATACTCAACACCTGCCCCGCTTCAACCTGAAACGTCTCCCAAATATTGCGCTCTTCGTCATCCAGTTTTAAGCTAACATCTGCACCGCACACGGCGACTGCAGCAGCGGTGGAAAACTTAAACTTTGAGCCACCCAATACAATTTCAATCTGAGCGGCACCCGGCTCATTTTTTAGCAGATAGTTGCCCCATAAAAAGGCATTCTCATCAATAGGTCCGCCGCGTGTTAAGCCTTTTTTTAAGTAACCTAAGCGACCAAAATCCTGAATAGTGGCGTACATGCCGGGTTCAATCACTTCAATCATTCGAATGCCTCCACTGAGCCGCCAGCCGCGATAAACTCATCCTTTGAAATCGCCTTAAATCGCACCGTATCACCTGAGTTAAGTTGATTCAGAATGCCTTTCTGAGGTTCATATAATGGAAAGGTCGTGCGACCAATGATGTTCCAACCGCCAGGCGATGCTAAGGGATAAAT
>NZ_CAXGLS010000045.1:0-20702 GCF_964010655.1 uncultured Idiomarina sp. | reverse complement strand
ACCAGGTTTTCTCCAAAAGGCGCGGCTAAGTTTTTCCAGTGCATCGCACTAATTAATTCATCAGCCCAACTCGCCGTTCCCCAACTAAACTGATTGGGCATCAATATAATAACCTTCTGTGCAACCTGTTGTGCTTGCTTCATCGCTTGTTCTAACTGCTGTTGATGAGCACGTGCATGAGGGGCTAACTGAGCATATTGGCTCAGTTGTGTCACCCACTCATCATATCGCGCAAGACTGGAAGGCTGGGGCAAAACCTCGACTTCAGTATACTGACGTAATAACCGAATCAATTTAGGATTATTGTACTCTGTTGCAAACACGCGATCGGGCTGTAACCTTAAAATATTCTCTAAACGCCCAAAGTGGGCACGGTGCTTCTCATTGATTAATGTCTCATCGAGCCCCGTAATCCCAACCACCTGCTCGGGTGCCCAGTCGATTAGCAAATAATCGAGGCACTGATTTAAACTGACCCAGCGAGAAGAAGCCTCCGCCGCAACCGAGAACACGAGAAACAGGCATGCGACCAGCCCTTTAAATCGCATCGAGCGCTTCCTGCAGGTTCTTAACGGGTGTCACTTGCATCCCTTCAACCGTATGCTTAGGAGCATTACCATATGGGACGATTGCACGTTTAAAACCGTGCTTTGCCGCTTCATTCAAACGCTCTTGTCCGTTCGGCACCGGTCGTATTTCACCGGCGAGCCCAACCTCTCCCAGAATAATTAACTCGCGTGCTAAAGGTTCGCCTTTAAAACTCGATACGATGGCAAGCATCAGCGCCAAATCAGCCGATGTCTCAGACACTTTTACCCCACCAACCACATTAACAAACACATCTTGATCAGAGACATGCAGTCCGCCGTGCCGGTGTAGCACAGCTAATAGCAAAGCAAGTCGAGTCGCTTCTAAACCCACGGCTACGCGGCGCGGGTTAGCTAATGCGGAGTAATCTACCAAAGCTTGAATTTCGACGAGTAATGGTCGAGTCCCTTCCCAAATAACCGTTACTACCGAACCATTGCCTTGCTCTTCACCGCGCTGAAGGAAAATGGCTGACGGGTTAGAAACTTCTTTTAACCCACTGCCTGTCATGGCAAAGACGCCCAACTCATTCACCGCGCCAAAACGATTTTTAGTACCGCGTAACGTACGGTAACGGCTATCTGACGAGCCATCTAAAATGACCGAGCAATCAATACAATGTTCCAGAACCTTAGGTCCTGCCAACGAACCATCTTTGGTAACATGCCCTACCATAATAATGGCAACACCTTTCTGTTTAGCATACCGCGTTAAAAACGCTGCTGACTCGCGTACCTGTGACACGCTGCCCGGCGCAGACGCAATGTCATCTAGATGCATGACCTGTATTGAGTCAATCACCATCAACTGAGGCTTTTCTTGGTCGGCAAGCTGACAAATCGTTTCGACCGACGTTTCGGCAAGCATTCTTAACTTATCCATAGGCAAGCCAAGTCGTTTTGCCCGCATAGCGACCTGCTGCAACGACTCCTCACCGGTGACGTATAAGGCCTTCATTCCCCCCGCCAGGCGGCATAGGGTTTGCAATAGCAAGGTACTCTTTCCCGCTCCCGGAGAACCACCGATCAATATGGCCGATCCCGGTACGACACCACCTCCCAAGACGCGGTCAAACTCCTTAAAAGTAGAACTAAAGCGCGGAACCTCTTCCAAAGAAACTTCATTTAACGTCGTAACCTTAGCTTGAGTGACTCCCGCGAATCCACTGCGTGTTGCAGAGACAGCTCCTTTAGTATTGCCCAAACGCACCTCGGATACGGTATTCCATGCTTTACATTCACTGCACTGACCTACCCACCGGGGGAAGTCAGCACCGCATTCGGTACACACGTACGCTGTTTTTGTCTTTGCCATGTCACTGCTCTCGTTCTATGATGCTCTCAGTTAAGCTCATCATTATAAATATAAAAGAGAAGAATGCCGAACCTACAATTATCACCGCTAATCGACCAACTTAAACTTGTTGCTTTGGATGACGACTTTGAGAAACACTTTAATTTGCTGACGTCAACGTTGGACGGACCTAGTAAATTCAAAGTAAGAGCGGAAGTACGTCGTTTAACGCGAGCATGCCCACGCACGGTCGATTTACGCAAACGGGTGGATGGCGATTGTAGGCGCATAGAACACCGCGGACGGGTGCATTACTTAGATGAGGTTGCTCGAGACATTTTTGAGCGAGGTCTTAGAGACTACAATGGTGTTTTTACGCAAGACACCTATGAACGAATCATGCAGGCCGAGAATAACTATCGTGTTATGTATGAGCAACAAAAAGCCGCGCAAGCTGAGAGTGCTGAAGACGATACGTTTGACGATGAAAGCGCATTTGAATTATTCAAGTTAGGCTTTTATCCCTATCGCGATGAAGAGCGCATGAATTATACGGTGGAGGTTCATATTGAGCTGGAAGGCGCTTCCGCTTGCCGCGCCATTACCAACAACATTTCTCAAGGTGGCTTAAGAATTCGAGTCGATCGCAGCCAGATGCAATTGCAAGTGGGACAACAGGCAAACATCTATTTCACTGGATTTGCGAAAGAGTTCACCATTGATCCGCAATTACCGATTCGTTACGAAATAGCACGAATAAGCGAAGAAAACCAACGTACGTACATCTCCCTTAAGCGCGCCGACGGCGACTTAAATAAGGACTTTGACGCATTCATTACTCGATTCATTAGTGGCTATAAACGCCGTTATCGGGTTAACACCGACAATACTGAAATTGCACTTCTCAATAAAGCTCATGAACAGTTCTACTTGCCTCGCATGCGACGTCTAACACTGTATTTGCAGCGCCACTCAAAAGAGCTTTCATGTAAGTATGTACTGACAACCTACAATAACGAAAGTACCCTAGCTCATTGGTATAACGAAACCAACGAACTCGCAATTGGACCGATATTCAACAAACGCCGTAGCCAATACATGATTAAAAAGCTCGAGCGTAACGAGTCCTGTGAACTGACGCTACTTACGTTTAATATTGTCGCTAAGGGCAAGGTCTACTTTTATTCTGCGCTGGTCGAAGAACTCAAGAAAATAGAATTGTGGGACACATTTGCTAGTTTTGCCGTACAAAAATCATCTTTTCAGGCGTTTCGGCTTAGTCTTTCCCCAGTCAATCACAAGCAGGCGTGGCGACCTCAGGCTGTGCCACAACATATCAATTTGCCCTCAAGGGAGCAGCCATTCACCGAATCCGTGCAACACGCTTTATCAGAAATAGACTATGTCGCAACTCTTGATGATGTCACTGATCTCATCAAGCCCTTTTGCGGACTCAGCTACAATAAAGATGAACTCGCCAAATTACGTGCATTTGTTCATCCCCCATCTCCACCACAACGTTCTCAAGCTATCAAACTAGAATTCGTTAACCTCCGCAGTGAACAGCGCTACCATTTGCGCAGTCGCTGTCGTGTTCGCAGCGGTTCATTTAGTCGAGACGGGTTGGTGCTAGATATTTCCGCACACGGTTTACGCATCCAAGTCGACGAGCCTATCCCAGGTGCAAATCGCTCAGAAATGCAGGTGAGTTTTACGCAGCTCTTGCAACACCATAAAAACGAACCACTCACAGACGTTCAGTATCAGATAGTCAATGTTGATAAGTCACGAACCGCATTTAACCTAAAGCTGTCCGAGCAACCTGCATCTCAAGCAGCCGCTCAGTTTCTTACTCGATTCATACAGCAAAGAGAAGAACGGCTTCCGAAAATATATGAAAATAACTCGTTAAAAGGTTTTGAGCTAGGCTTGCGAAACCTTTACTGCGACGCTGCCAGCGCTGTTCCTTTGTTTTTTTATCAAACGAAAACTAACGAGGACTTTCTTGGACGCATTGGTGTACCACCTGTGATTTCAGATTGGAGTCGCTTGCTGCAGATGCCTAATTCGCTATTACCCAAGGCGACATTGCCCACATTGCTAAACACCAGTGGATTATTAGATAAATGGAAATCATGGTTGATGAGCGCAGATAAAAGCGAACGTCCCATGAACCAGTTGCTACTTTTTCAACTCGGTTGGGATGACCAAAATAAACGCACCGTATCTGTATTAGCCTTCGATGTTGAAACTGTGACACTAGATGATATTGAGCATCACGTGATTCAAGCGTTACTCAACGATACCATCATCGCCGTAAACCTCGAATTAAGCCGCACGGGACGTCCCGATCGACAATTCATTGAAGCAGAAATGCAGTATTTATCGGCGTACGCACAATATAAAGTTGATCGCGTCGAGCGCCAGCTAGATAGTGTACTCGGCGTTGCCGATAGCTTTAGCGTTACGCCATTATTGACTCAAAGTTTGGAACTGTCCGAGTCGCTACAAGCCGTCGCTGCTAAGCGGTTAGAACAGTGGCTGTCAGCGACAAATTAAAATCTTTTTTCCAGTTCCGGAATAATGAGTGCTAAATCTGGCTGATCAATGGTGACATCAGCTATCTCTTGAAGTAACGGTTTGGCGCAAAATGCGATACCGAGGTCGGCAGCACGTAACATCCATTGATCGTTTGCGCCGTCACCAACGGCAACCACCGGCACATCTTCTGGCAATTGCTGACGCAACATTTGCAATATCTCAGCCTTTTTTTGGCCATCGACGATAGCGCCTAATACGCGGCCCGTTAGCCTGTTATCGCTCATTTCAAGTTCATTAGCAATGTGTAAATCCAACCCTAATTCACCGGCAACTTTTGCAGAGAACCAAGTAAAACCGCCTGAGACTACAACACAGTACCAGTTTTTTAGTTTACAGAAATCAATCAGCTGTTGTGCTCCTTGAGTTAAAGGGATCGGATTAAATAGCGAGTCAAACAACGAAACATCCACTCCCTCCAATAGGGAAACACGCTGCTTCAAGCTTGCCGCGAAATCAATCTCACCCCGCATAGCTTGTTCAGTAATTGCCGCAACAGCATCACGCTGCCCTAGCAAATGAGCTATTTCATCGATACACTCAATTGAAATCAGGGTCGAGTCCATATCAAAGACAATCAACCCAGAATGGTTTAGCATAAGGTTTCCTTATCCGCACGCATAGGTAACTCAGAGTGAAGCAAAACGCACTGCCCAAATACACCTTAAACGAGCTAATTAACCGTGTTTCAACGGCTAAATTACAACGTTTAACTCGGGTCGCATTCAAGCGCCTACTGCGCTTTATGGCAGCTGCTGCGCTTCTCACACTCATGTACAGTATCTGGAATATTGCCACGAACCAGGCACAACAACAACTTGAACAAAATACACGAGAGCACTTAAATTGGGTGCTGAGTCAGACCGCGGCTGGCAGTCAAGTTTTTCTAACTAATGGCAACCAAGAAGGTTTGCAGCAACTTATCATTCGTCTCAACGAACAGCCCGGAGTGCTGGCAGTAACGCTACGTGATGCTGCCGGCATCAATCAGTTCAGCGTGGGTCAAACTAGCTCTATTATTGACTACCCGAGCACGCTACCTGAACCCTGGGTACTTATTCATCCCATCGGCGATGAGTTTGATGATCAAGGCTATTTACAGGTGACTTTTGACAAGAATCAGATCTTACATGCTAACGAAAAAACGCTATTAGGACTCACCTCACAAGGCAAGACATTACTTTTGCTGGCTCTTATTACGGGCGGATTAATCGTGCTTGGATTTAATCGAATACGCGATAGACGCTGGGTTAAAAAACAGAAACAAAAACACTTCAGTTAAACAGTGCGGTGCTATTTTTCCAGAGCACTGGCGATATCGCCTCAGTGGAGGTTTCTAATAGCTTAGCCAAACTCTCTAGCACCTGCGCGACCCTTTTAGGTTCGTTGCGCCGACCTTGATATCCGCACAAAGGCATATCGGGCGCATCCGTTTCGAGCACTAAATGCTCCACGCCAATACGTTGAATAGCATCTCGAGTCTTCTTGGCTCTCTCATAGGTAATCGTACCGCCGATGCCGAGTTTAAACCCTTGATCCACCCACGCCGCAGCTTGTTCATAACTGCCAGAAAAAGCATGTACCACGCCGTGCTCAACCCGTTTCTCTCGAACGGATTTAAGCAGCTCATCTAAAGTTTTTCGATGATGCAATATAACCGGAAGTTGGTAGTTTTTTGCTAATACGAGTTGCTGATCTAACAACGCTTTTTGTAATTTTGGCTGTTCACAGGTGGCATCTAACCCAATTTCACCAATCGCCTGGCATCGCGCACGAGCGGAGTCTGATAAAGACTCAAAACAACTCGCCAGTGCGTTGATATGAGTCGATTGATGCTGATGGATAAAGTAAGGATGTAACCCAAGAGAGAAACGAAATGCAGGTGAGAAGTCATCACATAGTTTGATTAAGTTCGACCATTGTTGCTCGGTTATACCGAGCAACATAAAACGCTCAACTCCCACCCTTTGAGCCCCAGCGACAACCTGAGAACGATCCTTATCAAAAGCAGAAAAGTCCAAGTGGCAATGGGTGTCGTACAAACGCATGTTCGTTAATGCTCTCGCGTGTGACTAAAGGTGATATCCGGATAACGCTCTTCCGCTAAGCTCAAGTTGACCATGGTCGGCGCGATGTACGTTAAATTATCACCGCCATCAAGCGCCAAGTTAGCCTCGGCTTTGCGGCGAAATTCGTCTACTTTTCGCTCATCACCTGACACCCAGCGTGCTGTAGCAACATTAATGTTTTCGTACATCGCATCCACTTTATACTCAGTTTTAAGTCGATGTACAACAACATCAAATTGCAGAACACCCACCGCACCGACGATAAGATCATTGCTGATTAAGGGGCGAAATACCTGTACCGCACCTTCTTCCGATAGTTGTACCAAACCTTTTAACAACTGCTTCTGTTTGAGCGGATCTTTTAATCGAATACGACGGAACAACTCTGGAGCAAAGTTTGGAATACCACTAAATTTAAAATCAGAACCACTCGTGAACGTATCACCAATCTGAATCGTGCCATGGTTATGCAGACCAATGATATCGCCGGGATAAGCCTCCTCGACATGAGCACGGTCACCGGCTAAAAATGTAAGCGCATCACTGATACGCACATCTTTACCTGTACGTACCTGCTTCATCTTCATGCCTTTTTCATACTTACCCGAGACAATTCGCAAGAAAGCGACACGATCTCGATGGCGAGGATCCATATTCGCCTGAATTTTAAATACAAATCCAGAGAAATTTGCGTTATCAGCCGTCACGGCTTCGCCTTCATCTGTTTCGCGAGCCTGCGGTTTGGGAGCCCACTCCACCAATCCATCTAACATATGGTCAACACCAAAATTACCAAGCGCTGTACCAAAGAATACAGGGGTGAGCTCTCCTGCTAAAAACATTTCTTTATCAAACGGGTTCGACGCACCATTCACTAACTCAATTTGCTCGCGTAACTCGTCTGCCCATACACCTAAACGCTTGTCGAGCTCTGGATTATCAATACCTTTAATAATATCAACATCTTGAATGGTGTGGCCCTGTCCCGTTTTATATAGGATCGTTTCATCTCGCAATAAATGATAAACGCCTTTAAAGTTCTTACCTGAGCCAATGGGCCATGTAATCGGCGCGCACATAATCTTAAGAACGTCCTCGACCTCATCTAATAATTCCAAGGGATCGCGAATATCACGGTCAAGTTTGTTCATAAAAGTAATAATCGGCGTATCACGTAATCGAGTAACTTCCATTAACTTGATAGTACGATCCTCGACACCTTTAGCCCCGTCTATCACCATCAAGCAGGAATCAACGGCGGTGAGCGTCCGATAAGTATCCTCTGAAAAGTCCTCGTGACCTGGTGTATCCAACAAATTTACCAGTGAGTCGTTGTATGGAAACTGCATAACGGACGTGGTCACGGAAATGCCGCGCTCCTGTTCCATTTCCATCCAGTCAGATTTCGCGTGCTGACCCGATTTCTTACCTTTCACAGTGCCTGCTTTTTGGATCTGTTGACCATGCAAGAGCACTTTTTCTGTGATGGTGGTTTTACCAGCATCCGGGTGAGAAATAATGGCAAAGGTACGACGTTTATCTACCTCTTGCTTAATTTGTTTCGCGACACTCACATCTGACATTTAACTTTCTCGCATATCGGCCGATTTAAAGGGAGTATTTTCGCTGATTTAAGCGTTAGAAACAATGCCGAGAGGCGACTCAGAGTTTACAGTTTTTTCACTAAGCCAAGACAAATGTCTTAGTGAGGCGCTTAATCGTCTGTTATAGAATTTTAAAAGTCATTCCAAATAAAGTGAAACGCCCATGAGATTCAATATTCGCGCTAAAGTATTTATTTTGGCACTCGTACCACCCGCATTGATTGCCATCTTCCTAACTTGGTTTAACTTTCAGCAATCGAATAACATCGGCGACGCTGCGGTTGATCAATTTACCGAACAAATGCAAAAAGACGCGCGTAATTCATTGTCAAACTATCTCGCCTTAGCTCGCTCCTCCATAAAACACTTAGTTAATGATCCATCCCTAGGCACATTGGCAGAACGACAAGCGCGGGCCAAGCAAATTATCGAGCAACTGCGCTTTGATGACTCGGGTGATACCGGGTATCTATTCGTCTATGACTCGGACGGAATCAATGTAGTACACGGCGTTAACCCATCACTGAATGGACGCGATTTGTATGACTTTCAGGATCCAAATGGCGTTTACCTTATTCGTGACTTAATTAAAGCAGCGAAAAACGGAGGAGGCTATGTCGCTTACGATTGGCAGAATAACAGTAAGCGTGTAGCGCCTAAGCTCGGCTACGCGGAGTACATTGAAGCTTGGGATTGGGTTATCGGAACAGGATTCTGGGTTGAAGGTCTACAGCAACGCGCAGCAGCACTCGAGGGTAATGTTCAGAAATCTATCGCTGAGGCGCTTTGGCAAACCTTGTTAGCTAGCATTATTGCACTATTAATTACCGCGTTTATCGCCCTGGCCGTAGTCCGTAGTATCACCCGACCACTCGCCAAAGCATTGGCAGCGATGGATGAAATAGCCACAGGTGATGGTGACTTAACACGTCGCTTAGCAACGGATAGCCATGATGAGCTCGCTGATCTAGGCGCTGCATTTAATCGTTTCGGTGATCAAGTCTCTGATTTAATAGTGCGCGTCCGCGAATCTGCGTCCATGGTGAATGACTCGACACAACAATTATCAAGTGTGCTTCAACAAGCTCAGGACGGTGTTGGCGAACAACAGTTAGAAAGTGAACAGGTGGCGACCGCTATCAATGAGCTCGCCGCCGCCTCTCAGCAAGTTGCGGCAAGCGCATCTGAAGCATCTGGAGCGGCTGAAAACGCAGAAAAACTCGTTTACGACGCCTCAAGCTTGTTAAAGCAAGCCGTCAACGTTATTCACGGATTGGCGGATAAAGTCGAACGCGGCAGTCATTCGGTAGACAATCTTGCAAATCAGTCGGCTCAAATTGGCGGTGTGCTCGATGTGATCCGCTCCATCGCCGATCAAACCAATTTATTGGCACTCAACGCCGCTATCGAATCTGCTCGCGCAGGCGAAGCTGGAAGGGGTTTTGCAGTGGTCGCGGATGAAGTAAGAACACTGGCTAAACGTACCCAAGACAGTACTCACGAAATTGAGCAGATGATTGATCAACTGCAATTAAGCAGTAACGAAGTGTCTGATGTCATGGGTGCGATACGAGAAGGTAGCAGTCAAAGCGTTGAGCGCGCGGGCGAAGTAGAACAATCGCTTAAACAAGTGTTAGACGCGGTGAACACCATCAACTCACAGAACGCTCAAATCGCTACGGCCGCTGAAGAACAAACGTCAGTATCACAAACAATCGACCAAAATATGTCCACGATCGTTGAAATTGCAGAGCGAACCGCAAAAGGTACGCGCGAAGCAGGCGATACCATGGGTGAGCTAACCGATACCGCACAGCGCCTCGAACAATTGGTCAAGCGTTACAAAGTCGATTAAGTAAACATGTTGACGCCACTCTCCGTGGCGTCAACTGCCAACCAATGGGCTAGCGTTTGCCCTAAATCAGCAAAGCTTTGACGCTGACCCAAACAACGGCCCTTCAAACGAGGACTGTAACAGAGCAAAGGCACAAACTCGCGGGTATGATCACTGCCAGGCGATGTCGGATCGCAACCGTGATCCGCTGTCAGTACCAGTAAGTCATCAGGTAGCATCGCCTGTATAAGCTCAGCTAACTTTTTATCAAAATCTTCGAGCTCACGCGCATAGCCTTCAACATCCCGTCGATGACCGTAAAGCGTGTCAAAAGCGACCAGGTTAGTAAAAATAAAGCATTTGTCTTGTTGTTTAGTTTGCATCAATTCCAGTGTCTTATTGACTAAACTCGCTGTATCATTGGCTTTATAACTTGCGCTGATACCTCGACCAGCAAAAATATCGCTGATCTTACCCACCCCATGCACTTCACCTCCATTGGAAATCACGTGATCCAATAAGGTTTTCCCGTGCGGCGGCGTCGCGTAGTCTTTACGATTACTTGTGCGAACGAAACCTTGGTTGGAATCTTCGACAAAGGGGCGCGCTATGACACGACCGATGTTGTATTCATCAACTAAATCGCGAGCAATTTCACATACCTGATATAAACGGTCTAAGCCAAAAAATTCCTCATCAGCTGCGATTTGAAAAACCGAATCAGCTGACGTGTAAACAATCGGCTTTCCAGTGGCCTGATGCGCCTTGCCGAATTGTTCAATGATTTGCGTACCCGAAGCATGGCAATTGCCTAAAACCCCATTCAGTCCAGCGCGTTGACACAATTCAGTTAATAACGTTTCGGGAAAGCTGTGTTCTCGCTTTAAAAAGTAACCCCAGTCATAATTGACAGGTAATCCCATTAGCTCCCAATGACCTGACGGCGTATCTTTCCCAGATGAGCGCTCTGCAGCCCATCCGTAGCAACCCGTGATGTCGCTCTTGAGTTCGACAAGCTGTTTACCTGTTGCACCATAGTGAGCGTGCCAAAGTCCAAGTTTGGCCATATTAGGGACACGCAACGGCCGGTCATTTTTGAAGCAGTGTTCCGCTATATGACCCAGCGTATCCGCGCCCTCATCGCCAAATAGGTGGGCATCAGGAGCCGCACCTAAGCCAAAGGAATCGAGTACCACAACAATTGCTCGTTTCATACAAATTATTCCTGCAAACTCGCATAAATTACCTCGGTCAACTGAGGCTTTTGACTATCAATTTTGATGGTATCTATTACTTGGTTAGCTGCTCGCTGCCAGTCACTTTCATTGGCTGCGTGAACCACAGCTAAAGGCTGTCCCTTTTCAACAGCTGCACCGAGTTCTGCAATTTCTGAAATGCCAACACTATAGTCCAATTTATCAGTGGAAGTTAAGCGTCCCCCACCCAGGCTCACTACGGCATTACCTAAGTCCCGTGCATGAATTTGCGTAATATAACCGTTTTGCTGAGCGAGCACCGGTTTTATCACCTCTGCTTGCGGCAAGTAATCCTCGATACGTTCAATCAAATCATGAGGTCCGCCTAACGTATGTACCATTTTCTCGAATACTTCCAGCGCTTTACCTGACTCTAGCACCCTATTGACACTCTCCTTCGCGCTGTCCGAATTATCTGCAAGGCCCCCAGCTAACAACGCCTCTACCGCAAGCGCCACCGTCACTTGGTGCAAACGGTTGGGGCGATTATTACCTGAGAGGTAATCTATCGCACTTTTGACTTCAATCGCGTTACCGGCGCATGGCGCTAACGGCTGATTCATATCAGTGATTACCGCTCGCGTCGGCACACCCAACTGCGAGCCAACGCGGACTAACGTATCAGCTAACTCTCGTGCCTTTTGCTCATTATCCATAAAAGCACCGCTACCCGCTTTTACGTCAAGCACTAAACCATCCAAACCCTCGGCAAGCTTTTTTGATAAAATCGATGCAGTGATAAGGGGAAGCGACTCTACCGTAGACGTAACATCCCGAGTCGCATAAAACCTCTTATCGGCGGGAGCAAGTGACCCTGTTTGACCAATTATGGCGACTCCAACATCGTGGACAGCACGGCGGAAAAGGTCATTGGTCGGATGAGTTTGATAACCAGGTATCGAATCAAACTTATCGAGCGTTCCCCCGGTATGCCCTAACCCGCGCCCCGAAATCATAGGAACATAGCCACCACAAGCGGCGATGATGGGTCCTAACATGAGACTCACGTTGTCACCAACGCCCCCCGTAGAATGCTTATCCAGCACTGGACCATCTAGGTTTAGCGAGTGCCAGTTGAGCACATCCCCAGAATCCCGCATGTAGCGCGTGAGAAGGCGGGTTTCACGCTCAGACATACCATTTAAGAAAATCGCCATTGCCATCGCTGCGATCTGTGACTCGCTCACAGTCTCGTCGGTAATACCTTTAATGAACGCGGCAAGTGAGGCTTCATCGAGCTCACCTCCATCACGCTTAACGCGAATAATTTCTCGTGTAAGCGACATCGTTATCTCCTAGCTGTGTTCGATCAAATCTGTAAGTAGACTACTGGCTCCCAGGCGAAAGAATTTAGGGCATAGATATTCAGAGCCTAAAATACTCTCAGCTAGCGCAAAATATTCAACAGCGTCAGCCAGTGTGCGGATCCCCCCCGCGGCTTTAAATCCACATGCAGGATTATCCGTTGCTATGACGTGAAGCATTTCCTTAGCCGCCATTAGCGTCGCGTTGATAGGCACTTTCCCTGTCGATGTTTTGATAAAATCGGCACCATTAGCAATGCTCAACTGGCTTGCAAGGCGTATTTGCGCTGCGGTTTGTAGTTCACCGCTTTCAATAATGACCTTGAGTAACGCAGTATCACCGCACGCGTCTTTCACGCTACCAACAAGCTGTTCGCACACTTTCTTATCACCCGCCAACAACGCGTGATACGGCAGTACAACATCAATCTCATCAGCGCCTGCAGCAAGCGCTCGTTGGGTTTCTTCAACCGCTCGTACAACGTCAGTACTCCCTTGAGGGAAATTGGTTACAGTAGCAACCGGTACGGTCGGTCCGACTTGAGCATTCAACGCTCGTTTTGCAGTCGTGACGTGCTCAGGAAAAACACAAATAGCTGCCACTTGATGCTCGTGATACCGCGCTTTTGCACATAGTGCTTCAATCATTTCAGGCGTATCTTGATTGCCCAATGACGTTAAATCCATGCACCGAAATGCCAACGCTGCCTGCTGATTCATAATAACCTCTTAGCTTATTTCTCTACGCATTACCAAGGCATCCTCTCGCCCCGAATCTGATGCGTAATAATTAGGTCGACGACCTACAATCGAAAAACCCGCCTGCTGATAAACATGTATCGCCGACGCATTCGATTCTCTAACTTCTAAAAACATCAATGCGTTATGTTTATCGGCATAATTTAGAATATCGTTCAGTAAAAACTTACCAAAACCTCTTCCTTGGTACCTCGGATCGATAGCGATGTTATGCAATGTCAGTTCATCTGCGACTAACTGTGTATTTGCAAATCCCACAATGCGCTTGTCCACCGAGATCGACCACCAAAGTGTGCCTGCACTCAAGGGCTGAAAAAATACAATTTCCGACCATGGGTAAGCGTGTGCTCGTTTTTCAATGTCAAACAGCACCGAGGAGGGTTCAGTGAGCGTTACCTCTATTTTTGACATTGTTGAATCGTGCGCCAGAGTGCCTTTTTTGCCGCGGGCGTCCTAATTTTTGAATTGACCTCATCTACGGAAATGACTAAATCAGCTTGTAGCGGAGGCTTTACTGCGGTGGGTCGCGTATCAAATAAAATTATTAGGTCTCGCAGCCATCTTGGCAATTGTACTGGAAGTGGTTGTGCGGAATTCAAGTATAATGAGCCAACGCGATACCAATGTATTCGCTCGTCGCTTGGTACCCGAGCTGACTGTGGCTTCAGCGTCCAGCGAGGGATCCCCATTTTATCGAGCACTTGAGACTGTTGTTTTGATAATTTCATCAGCTTTAGTTCCGCATAATTTACTACGCAGTTTAAAGCAGAGCGCTTAGATATGCTAGGTAAGAAAGGAAGCAGTGGCAGGGGCGGAGGGATTCGAACCCCCAACCGTCGGTTTTGGAGACCGCTGTTCTACCAATTGGAACTACGCCCCTACTGCAAGCGAGAATTATACTGACCTTATTGAAGGTAGCAAGCATAAACTGCCATCATAGCCACCGATCGCTGTTTATTTAATCAGATGACAAATCAAAGACCTTTTCTACCGTGTCCTCGACCAGTCTCGATACGTCGCGCTCAGACAGTTTAAAAGTCATCATTACGTTTTCTCTGAATACTTTCCAGTCTCTATCGCCGGCAATACTGCGGGTTTGCTTATCAATCGCATAACGCGCCAATCGATGAATCGCCATCAACTCGTCAATCGTCGATTTATGGCCGTCAAATTCAGTTAAAGCATCCGGCTCATAATAAAAATAGAACATCTTCACTAAGGTAGCGGGTAGTTGCCAATACTGAGCCAGCACGGCACTGGCAACAGCATGAGAAACATTCAATGATGCTTCTTCCTTTACTGCGATCTCACGCCAACCTAATCGGTCAGATTGTTTAACAAACGCGTCGTAGCCATCAAAATTTAAATATAACAGGGGTACTCCCGCGCCTTGGAATAAGCCAAACTGATAAGCATAATGTGCGAGTGATTCCCGCTTTAATAACCGAGCAACCACCATACATGCTTGCGCAGTCCATTCGTTGTAGCGCCAATAGTCTGCCAAAAAACCATGACTAATTAAGGATGCTTTAAGTGACGCGGCCCTAATCAGTGGCATTAACTGGTTGATGCCGAGTATCATGACGGCATGCTTAATCGACTCCACTTTATGAACGGGTCGATAAGCAGATGAGTTAACGACGCTTAAAACTTGGGCAGAAAGACTAATATCTTTTGTTATCAGCTCTGCCATCTTCTCAATACTAGGTTCGTCTTGCTCAACTTCTCGCTTCAACGCGGCAAGGGTTTCAGAACGCGGCGGAAGCGTCATGCGCATAATTTGCTGTCTTTGCTCAGAACTTAAAGCAACCGGCATTTAATAAATCTCCTCAACAAGAGTTTACTTTGCAGAGATCAACGTGCGATTATTTTTCGTAGTTAACCGCATGAAAAAAAACATTATGTCCACCCGCATCAAGAAACAATTTAAATATCTCTTAGCACTGTGCGCCCTGCTTATTTGTACTCATCTTCAAGCGAAGGTGGATGTGGCGTTCGACGGTGTCGAAGGCAGGCTGCTAGACAATATCAAAAGTTACGTGCAAATTGCCAACTTAAATCAAGATAAAGACTATCGTGCTTTTCAAATTCGCTTTCTGTTTAAGCGGGCAGAAGACGAAATTCGCACCGCTCTTGAGCCATTCGGTTATTATAACGTAGAAATAAAGAGTCAGCTCGACTCAACTGAATCGGGCTGGCAAGCGCGCTACTCGATAGCCTTAAATGATCCTGTTCGTATCGCTAGGGTTAACTGGAAACTTAAAGGGGATGCTGAAGACGATAAAGTATTTCGTTCGGTGTTGTCACAATCACCGTTAAAACAGGGGGCTGTATTTGAACATGCACCTTACGAACAAATAAAGACCCAATTACTCAGTCTCGCGGCACAACGAGGTTATCGCGATGCCGAATGGGAAAAAGCCAATGTACGAGTTGATATCGAGACTAATACGGCTGTCATTGATGCCATTTTTAGCAGCGGCGAACGCTATCACTTTGGCGATATTGAGTTCAATTCGGAGTACATCAGTGAGGACTTACTTCAGCGCTACCCTCGGTTTGAAAAAAGCGAAGCATTCAATACAAGTAGCTTGAGTGATTTACAAGTTAATCTATCTGAAAGCGGCTATTTTGAAACAGTGCAAGTAAATGCATTATGGGATCAAGCTGCCAAAAGCCAGGTTCCAATTCAAGTCGATACGACACCCAACCAACGCAGTCATTATCGCTTTGGTTTAGGGTATGGTACGGATACCGGCGCGCGTATTAGTGCAGGCTTTGATCGTCGCTGGATTAATCCCAGAGGACACCTATTTAAAAGCCAACTACAGCTGTCACAATTTGAAAGTCGGCTTACTGCGTTATATCAGATTCCAGGACCGCGCCCGCAAACGGACTCCTATCAATTCCGCTCTCAGCTCGCTGATAAGACAACAGATAGCCAAGAAAGCCAGCTTATTAAAATTGGCGCAGCAGAAATTCGAGCGTTCAACCACTGGCAATACGATATCGGCGCGTTCTGGTTGAACGAAGATTTTGAGATTGGTGAGCAACGAGGGAATGCTCAGCTCCTTGTTCCTACTGTTGAGTGGCGATTTCTCTCGGCTGATGAACGAATTAATATTAACCGAGGTTGGCGAGCTAATTTCAGTATTCAGACAGCTTCACGTGACTTACTTTCGGAAGCAGATTTGATTCGTGGACGATTTGAACTTAAATCCGTGGTTCCTTTACTCGATAGTTGGCGTTTGTTAGCCCGCGCCGAAGTTGGCGCGATGTACACCGATAGCTTTGAAGCGATTCCCCCTTCCTTACGCTTCTTTGCGGGTGGCGATCAAAGTGTACGAGGTTATGCTTATGAACAACTCGGACCGGAAGACGGTTCTGGCGATGTTATCGGTGGGCGCTACTTAGCCGTAGCCAGTGCTGAGATTGACTATCGCTTTGCAGAAAACTGGCGGATCGCAGCATTTACCGATATTGGTAATGCGATGTTAGAGCCCAATCAACCACTTAAACAAAGTGTGGGTATTGGTTTTCGTTGGATTTCGCCTATCGGCTCAGTTCGTATCGATTTTGCTCAGGCAATTGATGAACCTAATAAGCCGTGGCGCATCCACTTAACCATTGGACCGGATCTATAACTATGTACAAACGACTTGCAAAAGGCTTCTTGTTAGGATTAGCAAGCCTAATTCTGCTTCTGACAGTGTTGATTTACTCCGTATTAGGTACACAAACAGGAAGTCATTACTTGGTTAATAAGTTAAGTGAGTACTTACCAGACCAATTATCTTTCAGCCGTTATAAAGGCACATTACTCAATCAATTCGAATTTCACGGTTTAAAGTTAGATAGTCCAGCCTTTAGTTTGCACAGTGAACAGGTAACGGTTGACTGGTCGCCAAGCGACTTGTTAAGAGGCACAGCACGCATTAATTCGGTGACTTTCAAAAACGCTGAAGCCTGGATCCGCTCGAGCACATCGTCTACCGAAAGCACCAACGAAGGGCCTAAATGGCCGAGAGTCAGCTTACCTATCGACGCAGTATTATCAAATATAACTATCAACGATGTGATACTACATCTACCGAATCAACCTGCACAAGAGCTGTCTGTCACCGGCGGTTTAGCAATGCAACAGAATGGTGAACTACAGGTTGAAGGCTTGAAGCTAACCCACCGTTACGCTGAAGTACGTGTTGATGCTGGCATTCAATTGAATAGCAGTGAGTCGATTAAAATCGATTCGACGATGAATATGCATGTGCCAGACTTACCTCAGACAAGTATGACACTGAAAACTCAGGGCGATATCCAAACACTTAACGGAAGCATAGTGACAAACGGCTCAATAGAGAGTGTGACTAAATTTACGGTTACCGAGCTTCTGGATCAGTTAAATTTTAAAACGCGTACAGAGGTGGCCGAGACAGATTTGGTGCCATGGGTAAAGAGTTTTGCAATAGCCGGCATTCAGAGCGCGAGTATTGAAGGCGATATTAATACGCAAGGAAGCCTCAATGAAATCGACATAACACCAAGCCTTAACTTATCTGTTAACGACCAAGCAGGTGAATTCGACGGTTACGTTCTATATCAAAAGCAACATATTCGGTTCACGCCACTCAACGTCTCGCTAAACGGTCAAGTAGCTGCTGATCTCGCTATCGAGGGTGCTATCGCACTCGACTCCGTGCCTCAATTTGACCTTGAAGTCACCAGTAAGCAACTTAACACAGAGCGACTTCGAGGTACTTCGATTAGTGACCTCAGGCTACTCGTTGAGGGGACTTTACGTGAGCTTTCTGTCTTACCTGAGTTCAAGATCAAAACAAATGCTCAACCAGAAATAGAGGTCGCTGCTGATATCGACGTCACGGATGAGCAACTGAACGTTACACAGTTGACGGTTGTACAAAACAATAACCAAATAACGGGTACGCTACATGCAAACCTCGCAAACCAACAGTTTGAGACAGACTTGCAAGGCGAGTGGCAAAATGACCCCATACAATTAAACGCGAATGTCCGCTATGACTCACCCTACATTTTTATTAATCGCTTTGCGTTAAATTGGCGCAGCAACACAGTAACCGCTAGTGGTGACTTACGCCCTGGCTCAGCTTTAAAATTTGATGTCGATATAACTGACTTAGCTGCACTACCCGTTCCAAACCTCGATTTGTCAGGAAGCCTAAATGCGAAAGGTAACCTCTCTGGCTCTATCAACGATCCTCAGGTTACCGCGCATGTTCAGTCGCCACACATTAACATCGGCGAAAGACGACTTAACGACATCAATTTAAATTTCGACGGTGATTTGTCTGAACAGACGACAAAGCTCAAACTCAGCTATCAAGATATTGCACTAGCCTTTGCGACAGATACAACAATCACTGAGAAAGAGCTGACAGCAAACATAACAGCGTTCAATATTGAGCAGCCGGATATTGGTCGTTTTGCCTTACGAGAAGTGAGCAAGCTTGAATATCAATTTAACCCCCAACAAGTAAAACTCACTGAACTATGTGTAAGTCAAAAAGACGAGCACGTCTGTATGAGTGCGACGACGAACGACCGTCGACTAACCAGTTCATTATCTGTTTCAGACCTTCCTATAAGCTTAGTTGAGCCATTTTTGCCTCTAAATAATCTTGCATTAAGCGGTTCTCTTTCAGGCGAACTCACGAACGAAGTCGACTTAGTCGATGCTCTCTCGGTAAATCAAATGGATGGTCGATTTAATGTTACCGATATGCGGATCGAACAAAATGAACAACATATTGACTTCGAGAAAGCTGAATTACGGATAGCAAAAGGCGCGGATGAAAAACGCATATCAACACGACTCAATTTACTGAGTGAAGATGCAGGCGCCGAAATTACAGCTGACCTAACACTTCCATCGCTGTTAAAGGCTCCCTCACTAGAGGGAACGATTAAAGCCCAACTGGACGACTTGAGTATCGTACAAACTTTTACCAACCAAGTTGCTCAAGTAAATGGCTCTTTAGATGCCGCAGTCACCATTGAAACTCGGGATGAACAAATACTGCTAACTCCAACGGCACGGGTTAATATCGCCAATGCCTTAGTCACTCGAACAGGTACATCAATTTCCGACACGACCGTCAACGTTTCCGGCAACAAAGGTTCTCCGCAGCTAACGTTGTCTGGTGAAGGAAAAGTAGGTGATGGAGACTTTACCTTGAGCGGTGAATTTAACTTAAATGATTTGACCGGCACCTTAGACCTCAAAGGCACCGACCTT
Organism: uncultured Idiomarina sp.; assembly: GCF_964010655.1. Taxonomy (NCBI): domain Bacteria; kingdom Pseudomonadati; phylum Pseudomonadota; class Gammaproteobacteria; order Alteromonadales; family Idiomarinaceae; genus Idiomarina; species uncultured Idiomarina sp. The sequence continues at coordinate 1,123 of NZ_CAXGLS010000045.1, read as the reverse complement.
GTTGTGATGGATTCACCAAGAATTCGTATCACTGCCACCCCTAATCTCAAGCTTAATCTGACAAAAGATATTATTGCACTGAACGGTGAAGTAAAGATACCAGAAGCAAACATTACACCTCCTAACCTATCGTCCACGATCACTCCTTCTCCGGACGTGACAGTTATACAACGCGAACGGGTTAAAGAGCAGTCTCGAACAATTAAAACTGACCTAAAGATAACGCTCGGTGACAATGTGCGGGTAGATGCCTATGGCTTTAATGGCCGATTAGAAGGCGCTCTGAATCTCGCGCAAACCGGGCAGTCTGTGCCTATCGGTAATGGCACAATATCGGTGGCCAAGGGCGATTATGAAATTTACGGTCAAGAGCTCTCCATTGACCGTGGCCAATTCATTTTTAACGGCGGTCCGCTATCAAATCCCGCGTTAAATTTACGAGTAACACGCTCACTATCGGAAGTTACAGACGGACCCAATACAGTGGGTGCAAGAGTGATGGGTACCCTTAACCGACCCGAGTTAGACTTGTTCTCTGATCCCGCTATGCCAGACGCGAGTGTGCTTTCGTACTTGCTTTTTGGTCGCGGTCCATCCTCTAATAGCGAAAGTCAAAACCTAGAGCTACAAGCTGCTTTATTAGTCGGTGGTAAAACGACTGGCGCGCTTACTCAGTCATTAAAAGACACGTTCAGTCTGGATGAAGTAGCCATCGATTCAGAAACATCAGACGTCAACGACACGTCGCTTTATATTGGAAAATACCTTTCGCCGAACCTATATATCAAATATGGCATAGGGTTAATTGAATCAACTTCAAGCTTTTATCTTCGTTATCGCTTTACCGATAACCTATGGTTCGAATCCACATCATCAACAGAAAGCCAAGGCGCAGATATCATCTACAGCATCGAACGGTAGCGTGCGCATTCTGCGCACGGGGCGATGTGGATTGTCGCGCACAATGCGTGACGTACCTGCCGCGGTCGTAGCGTGCGCATTCTGCGCACGGGGCGATATGGATTGTCGCGCACAATGCGCGACGTACGCGGTGCGGGCGTACCATCATGCGGTCGTAGCGTGCGCATTCTGCGCACGGCGCGATATGGATTGTCGCGCAGGA
>NZ_CAXGLS010000044.1:0-21091 GCF_964010655.1 uncultured Idiomarina sp. | reverse complement strand
ACGAAAGGCCGAATACGGCCATTGGCGGTATTCCGCCCAAATATTTAACGCAAGCTGTTCACTAATTCTACGAATAACTGCTGCTTAAAATGGGGGGATTACAACCCCAAGACACAACCGCTCGATTCTTTTTTATTAGCGATAGAGGCAGGTGACTGGCAAGAAGCCAAAAAAGCACTCACAGACCAACAATTGCAAGGCTTACACTTGTTTCGTACCAAAGCCGGTTGCATCAAGTGTCATAACGGACCGCTACTGTCGGACCAACGCTTTCATAATACCGGGTTGCACTATTTTGGAAGGAAATTTGAAGATCTCGGACGCTACGAGATCACAGGTAAGAATAAAGACATGGGTGCGTTCAGAACCCCCTCACTGCGTCATTTAATGGCAACCAAACCCTGGATGCACAATGGCTTGTTTACCCAACTCGAAGGCATTATACGGATGTACGAGCACGGCGGCGCACGACCCCGTCGACCAGCAACACTCCCCGCAGAGCAATACTACCCAACCACCACGCAGTTGCTCACACCCTTTGATCTCACACCCGCCGAACGGCAAGCACTACTGGCATTTATCAAAGCCTATAAACAGTGACATCGTCCTACATCACGATACGACGAACACCTAAAGACTTATGACCTACGATGGCCTTTAATAAAGATGCTTCAACACGGTGTTCAAGGATGAACGTTGAAGCCTTTAGCCCCTCTGCAAACTTTCATAATCCATGGCTGGGACTCTCGCAGAGGGGCTCTTTTTTAGTTGGGAGATAGCTACGACTGTTCTTCTTTAGTCATCGTGCCTGGGGCGGGGAGAAGTCCAATAAAACGAGCGAGGCTGAGTAGCGTCATAAACAGACCTATCATCGCTTGAGCAATGACGATGGTATACGCCAAGACGCCTGAGGGAGAGATGTTCTCAACACCGAAGCTTGTCATCACAACAAATGACGTATACACCGCACCCAGTACACTATCGGCGGTGCCTTCGACTAAAAAGCTAAACAGCTGTCCAAAGAACACATACTGTGCTGCAAACCAAAAGATAATCTCAAAATAATTTTGGATGAGCAGAATAATCAACCGACGATAGCTCAACACCTCATAGGGTTGGCTCCGGTTGGGCTGTCGAAACTGATCAAACAGCAATACATTGACTTGGTACACCACAACTTCAAATACGCGCACTAAGCCGTACAAGCTTATCGCCCATCCGACCCACGCATAAGGGATATACAGCACACCGGGGATAGCTAGAATGGACAAGAACAGATGACCCAGCGCCCACCCCTCAACAAATATATGCTGTTGGTGTTTACTTAAAAAGCGATTAACCACTTTACGGACAACAAAAAACACCGACAACTTCGACAGAAAACGGAAAATCACTTCCCAAAACTGAACGATAAATGTGGCGTTTTGTTGAGACATAATCAAAAAGCCCGTTAAGCGTGCTTACGCATCGCACCCACACCAATAAAGCTGGCATAAGAGACAGAATCGACCACATCGGATATAGCGTGCTCTTGCGCGAGCGATAACGACGGTGCTTCGCGCTCAAAACACACCTCAATGTGCTCTTCGTCAATGATACAAATTAACGCATCGTGACAAGTGGTGTGGTACAGATGCTGTACCACACGCTTAGGATCATCGACTCCCGCAAGACTAAAGGTGAGGGAGAATTCGTAGGTTTGCATTAAGTAATTAGTGTCTGAGACACTCTCCTTTACTGTTGCGCTTCAGCAAGTACTTGCTTAACTACTTCAACCGTTTTACTAATTTCAGAATCTTTAAGCGTAGGATGCACTAAAAACATCAAAGACGTTTCACCCAGCTCTTTTGCAACAGAAAGAGATTGTTCTGGACGCCAGCCAGTGTTGTCGAAAGCTTTTTCTAGGTAGACTTCAGAGCATGATCCCTGAAAGCAGGGTACCCCTCTCTCGACTATCTCTGACACGATACGATCTCGTGTCCAACCGTCTTTGAGCTTTTCTGGTCTAATAAAGCAGTAATGTTTATAGCATGCATGTGCCATGTAACTGGGTACTTCCGGCGTGCGGATAAGTTCAAATTCAGAACACGCGTCAGTGATAGCTTGTGTGTTGCGTTGACGAGCTTCTGTCCATGCGGGCATTCTTTGAAGTTGGATACGACCAATCACCGCTTGCATTTCTGTCATACGCCAGTTGGTTCCAAAACTCTCGTGTAACCAACGAAACCCAGGCGGGTGTTCCCGTTCGTATACAGCTTCGTAACTTTTGCCGTGATCTTTAAATGACCACATTTTGCGCCATAGAGCTTCGTCGTTCGTAGTTACCATGCCGCCTTCACCGCCCGTCGTCATAATCTTATCTTGGCAAAACGACCACGCACCAATGTGACCAATACTTCCTACCGATCGACCTTTATATTGCGCTCCATGAGCCTGTGCGCAGTCCTCGATAACATAAAGATTGTGCTTTTCAGCGAGCGCCATAATGGCATCCATTTCTGCTGGACGGCCTGCTAAATGAACAACAATGATAGCTTTGGTTTTTGAAGTAATGACGGGCTCAATGGTATGAGCCTCGATGTTTTGCGATTCAATATCGACATCTGCAAATACTGGCTTAGCGCCCGCATTAACAACCGTTGATATTGAAGCAATAAAGGTACGAGGCGTCACGATAACTTCATCATCATTACCTACGCCAAGCGCATTCAAAGCAAGATCGAGCGCTAGTGTGCCGTTAGCTAGTGCAACAGCAAACTTAGAGTCTGCATAAGTAGCAAACTCCTTTTCAAACTCTCGGCAATGTGTACCTGTCCAGTAATTGACTTTATTGGACAACAACACATCACGAACGGCATTGGCCTCTTCTTCAGAGAATGATGGCCATGGCCCAAAATTAGTACTCAGCATTGATTAAGCTCTCTTAAACTCTACTTTTTCTTTCGACTAACGTTTTCACGCCAATTAGATGAGTCATGACGACTCAACTCGTCATGTTCAACGAACTCTGTCTCTTGACCACTTAGAACTACTTTTACCGTTTTGAAAATAATCTTCATATCAAGAAAAAACGAAATATTTTTAACATAATAAACGTCTAGCTCGATTTTTCTCTTCCAAGAAATATTGTTCCTGCCGTTCACCTGTGCCCATCCTGTAACACCGGGTCTTACAGATAACCTCTGTTCCTCGAAACCACCGTATTTTTCAACTTGATACTCAAGAGTAGGTCTAGGACCAATGAACGACATCTCTCCCTTAAGTATATTTAATAATTGAGGTGTTTCATCTAAGCTTGTTTTCCGTAAAAATGCTCCAACCTTAGTAACCCTACTATAGTTATCTAATTCATTCCCGCTATCATCATAACTGTCTTCCAAACGAAGCATTGTTCTAAATTTATAAATATTGAAAGACTCGCGATTACGTCCAACACGCTCCTGTCGGAAAATAGGTGCCCCTTTAGACTCAATGATGATCAAAATCGACACCAAAACAAATACCGGCATCAACAGAATAATTAGGGTCGCCGAGCCCACTAAATCAATTAGCCTTTTAATTCGTAGATACAAATCCTTCTCCCTACTCAATGAAGTTAGACAAAAGCTGTTCCCGGGCTTTCTGGGCCGCTTTTAAATTAACTTCTAGTTCTTCATCAAACAAACTACTTTGCCTTTCAAGTACATCACACAGTAAGCCAGTCGTGGCTAATTCGAATATGTCTACATAATCGTCATACATAAAGAGATTTGGTGAGCAACGCCGACCTACTGACTGCTCAAGGAAGCCATAATTTTTATTAAAATAATACGCTTTGTCGCCCAACACACTTCTGAGAACGGAGAGAACAGGAGTCTTAGCTTGCACAGAAAATACAAGTCCATGATAGCGGCTAGTAATAAGGAACTTAGCTTGTTCTATTACCGTAAACGCATTTGCAATTGGAAGGAAGCCACTTGACTCGATATCAACTAGATAAGCCTCTTCAAACCAGCTCTTCAAAAGCTTTGCCTGCTCTACGCCTCCAAGCCCCAGATGAAAGGGCAGTAAAACGATTTTTAATCCTAGCTCGTCCCTTACATACTTGAAAAAGTTAATAAATAATGTCTTATTTTGATTCAGATATTCGATAGTATAATAAGTCTCAAACACCATATATTGTGCATTGGGCAATGGAATTGTTGTTTCCTTACCCAGCAACTTGGTATTTATTGGAAACAAATCGTCAGGCCCAGTTATAAGCGATTTTGGCGTAACACCAAGTAAGTTGCACCACGCTGGTGACAAATAGTCATCGCGACAACTAAGTGTAAAATTTTTCAAAAGTGCGAAAAAGCTCCTAAAAAAAGGAATGTCTTCATCATCGAATGGTCCAATGCCATTTCCACTAAAAGTAATGGGGATGTTATTTACTGACGCAATAATAATAGGAGCTATAATTTTACATAAACGCTCCCTTCTGTGCTCCTTAAACCAAAGACTATTGAAGTAACCTCCTCCGTTAACCAAAAGCCTTTTGGTACTTTTTAAAGCATCCAAAATCTCGTCATAATTAGTAATAGCTGAAATGACATGAAGGGGTAAAGATCGAGAATTAATTTTGGATATTTTAATTGAATCAACCTCTACTGGACATACATTTATCTCATGGTCTGGGAAATAATCATTGAGAAGTTTGGTTGAGAATTTCTCGTCATAACTAAATACATATGCTTGATGAAAATCGATATCTATAAGATTGTTTATCAACATCGCATAATCACCCAAGTTAATGTCCGAAAATGGACCGCAAACCGCTATATTTTTTATCATTTTAAATTCAACTCTTTATTGATCAGTGAGATTAAGTCACTCATTTTAGAAATCCAGAACTTAGGTAATTGTGCGGAGTTTAGTTCGTTGAGATTAAATTGATGTATATTCTTGGTAGACCCTTCAATCCCTACAGTTAACCAGTTCAAGTCATTTCCAGCTATAAAATCCTTTTTAGGATTGTCACCCAAGTAAATATATCTTTCTGAATGAAAGTCTTTTTCAACTTGTATAAACCTCTTCCTTCCTGGCTTATCTTCGCCAAAAGACTCCGATATATATGATTTAAATGATTCAAGACCTAGCGCTTTAATCTTGAGATTTTGTGTTGACAATCTACCGTCAGTTAAGATACACACGTTTGCGCCTTTGGCTACTAAAAGGTCAATTGTACGGCTTACTTCATCAGTCAGACAGATATTCGGAAGATGAAGCCTATAGAGCCAAAGCAAAGACTCTAGCCAAATATCATCTAACTCATAGTGCTTTATAAGGTATGAAATTGGATTAGGTGTATTTAATGCACTGCTAGCAACTGAGTTGTCACGGTTCTTGTTTAAATAGTCTTGTAGCCACGAAGTTACATATTTTATACCAGAACAGACGTAGTCCGCTTCAAAATATAAAGTATCATCCAAGTCAAAAACAACTGTGATATCTTTATATACTTGCATTTTTGACAATCACCTTCGCATCATATCGCAACATTAATGTGTTATCTTGCCAATCTTCATACCAAGGTAATTCCTCATCCAAAAGATATTCCCTAATAAGAAAGTCAGCATAATCGGCACCTGAAGCAACTGATAATGGGTACCCCCCGCCGAACCTCGGGTTTACTTCTAGTCCAACCACCTTTTTAGAGACAGGATCACCAAACACTTGGACTGTAACACAACCAACAGCACCCCAAATGGAATTCACGTTTTTTTGAAGAAGTTCGTAAACGAAATTCTTGCGAGTTATACCTTTTGAAACCTCACCAGCTCTTGTAGCAATTCGTTCACGAGGAATTATGCATTTTATACTAGAGTTTCTATCAAAGTACATATCAACAGTATACTCTGAATAATTTTCAGGAATGAGTTCCATAAACATATTCTGAGGATTATTCTTCACCTCTTCAGTTAATTCAGACTCATCTTGAATTTTAAAGGCGCCGATACTACTTGAGCCGTTATAAGGCTTACAAAAGCACGGATAGCTTATTTCTTCCCTATCGAAAATCTTAGGGTATTTAATCCCCATTTCCTTAAACAAAACTCCTGAAAGACGCTTGTCTCGACATTTTTCTACAAAACTTAAACTAGATATGATAGGTGTAACACCGGCCGACTCCAATTGGCTTGTGTTTTTTGCTAAAACCAACAGCTCGTTATCATTTGTCGGAACTACAAGACTCACTTTCTCCGCATTACAAAGTTGAATAAGCTCTGAGATGAAACTTACTTCATTAGAATGAGGCAAACTAAATGCTGCGTCTGCTATATAACAAGCTGATGATAGCTTCGGATTCATATCAGCAGCTAGAATCCTGCAGTCAAACCTATCTTTATATTTAACAGCAGCATTCTTGAAAGATTCAATTAGTTCGACTCGTCTGCCAGCTGATAAAATTAGAATATTTTTGTTCCCGCTGCTGTGGACCCTATCTATCATTTTAAACTCCTTTTAGCATCTCTGTTTATGAGCAGAAAAAATATCTCGAAGCTCACTTAAAAAGCTCTCAATTGTCTGAGGCTTTACGCTAACTTTTTCACCAGAAACTAGACTTTCGACTTGACCAGTTTTTTCAATCGAAAAGAAAGCTTCTACTAGAGCAGATTTTGACGGGTCGACACTTACACCCACGCCTTTGGATTCGACCCATTTAGATACAGAACTATGTTTACTAGAAACAGCAAGAATTCTGCACCCAGCAGCGAGATATGATGATGACTTACTAGGAAATGCATACTTAGTCACCTCATCTAGAATTGGTAGTAGTGCCCAGCGATGCTCTGCAACTAGCTGGTTAGCCTCTGACGGTTTTACATATCCGTGATATGTTACCTTTTCATACTCATCCGCTAATTGCTTAATTTTTGACGAATAAATGCCACCACCTGCGAATGTAAAGCTCAACTCTCCCCCTTGATCTAGGTAACCTCTAATTGCGTCAATTAGAATGGGGATTTGTTGTACGCGACCTGCATTTCCGCAAAATATAAAATCCTTTGTTTTTGGCTTACTCTGTAAATCTGTGTCAACCTCAAACCCTGGATTGTCCAACAAAGATATAGCTGACTCAGTCCGTGATACCTTCTTCACATATTCTGCCATCTCATCCGAGAGTGTGATTATTCGTTTTGCATTTCGCAATGTAATATTATCTATACCGCGTAACAGCCTAAATAACATACGGTTTATCGGCGAAACTATATTTACTATCTCTGGATGAATGTCTTGCAAATGATAGGTATAACTAGACCGCCAAATAAGACAATAAAGAAACACCGTAAAAGGTACAATCACTGGTGGATTAGTCGAGACATAGACGTGTTTCGGTCTACTACGAACTAAAGACAAAAAAACAAAGGGTGCAAAAGATACTGCATCTAGTATTCTTCGGACGAGACTGCTAGACGAGTTAGTGCGACTTTTTGACGCATAAAAAGTCACACCTGTACCTCTATCACTTTTTTTTAGCTCACTTATTAAATCAACTTTAGTTTGTGTTATTACACAAGCTTTTCCGCTTTCAGCAACAAACTCCGCTAATCTAAGTTTAGCTTCGCCCAAGATCTCACTCTCGGGCCAAAAACTTCGGTTAATTATTGCTAGATCGTGCTTTTTATTAAACATTACCAATCATACCGACTGAAACTATCCATATTTTTCCAGTGAGGAGTTAGTTTGGCCGTACCTGTGATAAGACGCACTACCCGCTCCGATGTGTTTCTGATTTTATACTCTTCAGGAATTTCGCGTTGTGCTCCCGAAAAAATTTCGCGGTTTGCTGTTGCGATCTCAACACCCGCAAGTAATGTGTCAACGTCGAGTCCGGTGAGGGCTATCGCGCCGGTATCAAGAGCCTCTGGTCTTTCTATAGAACGACGCATAGTAACAGCTGGAAAGTTTAAAATTGAAGACTCTTCGCTGATAGTTCCGCTATCGGAAATAGCACAAAATGCTTCTTTCTGCAGCTTGTTATAGTCGAAAAATCCGAAGGGCTTTAAAAATTGTATTCCATCATTGTTGTCCGCTAAACCAAGCTTTTCTAGCCGGTTGCGAGTCCTGGGATGGGTTGAAACAACCACGGGATAGCCATACTGTTGATGCAGCGCCTTCAGAGCATCCACAACTTTTCGTAGGTTCTCTTTGCTATCAACGTTCTCTTCACGATGTACGCTGACAATAAAAAACTCTTTCGGCTTCAGCCCAATTTTATCAAGAACTGTTGAACTTTCGATTTGTGGCTCAACATGTTCAAGAACTTCACGCATTGGCGAACCCGTTAAATATATATACCGGTGAGAAAGCCCTTCACTAATAAGGTGACGTCGAGCATGCTCAGTGTACACTAAGTTAAAGTCGGCTAAATGATCAACTAACTTGCGATTGATTTCCTCCGGCACATTTGCATCGAAGCTACGATTTCCTGCTTCCATGTGATAGGTCGGCACTTTCATACGCTTCGCCATCATTGTCGCGACTGCGCTGTTTGTATCGCCCAGCACTAATACCGCGTCAGGCTTTTCCTCAAGAATGACCTGTTCAGTTTTTATGAGGATTTCGCCAAGGCTCTTTCCAAGACTTGAAGTATCAACATTTAAAAAGTGATCGGGTTGACGTACGCCAAGTTCTTCGAAAAATACATCGTTGAGTTCATAGTCATAGTTTTGACCTGTATGAACGATCTTATGATCTACAACGTGGTCAAGCGCTGCCATCACACGCGACAAACGAATAATCTCTGGGCGTGTTCCCAGAATTGTCATCACTTTCAGCTTTTCCATTTGGATTATCTCTTAAATCAATTAATCGGTCAGCTTTACTGGCGCTGCATAGGTATCAGGAGCTTCACGGTCAAAAATTTCATTTGCCCACAGCATGACAACCATTTCTCCGTCACCAATATTAGTAATATCATGACTCCAGCCAGGCGCAGTCTCAACAATTTCTGGAGTATCACCATCTGTTACAAGCTCGTAAAACTCATTGGTAATCATGTGTCGGAAACAAAAGCGAGCTCTGCCCTTTATCACTAAAAATTTTTCATTTTTGGTATGATGGTAGTGACCGCCGCGCGTAATACCAGGATGGGCTGTAAAGAACGAAAACTGACCGGAGTCTTTTGTTTTCAACATCTCAACGAAAACGCCCCGCTCATCCCCGTATTTAGGTACTTTGTAAGAGAAGTTGTCTGTTGAAAGGTAGCTAACATAAGTTGAATATAGCTTGCGAATAAAACCATCACCAACTCGTGGAGAAATGAGAGTGTCTCTACTTTTTTTAAATTCGTGTAGCAGCTTAGCTACTTCACCAACTGTTTCCCTATATACCGGCGCTACTTCGCCAAAGTTTACGGTTCTCTGCTCGCTATTGCTAGCTAGTTCCTTAGCAACTTTTATGAACTCTTCGCAGACGTCGTCAACATAGACCAAAGAAACTTCGGCGCTTTCATCATTTATTTGGATCGGAAGATCATTGCATATGTTGTAACAAAACGTGGCTACCATTGAGTTGTAATTCGGCCGACACCATTTTCCAAATACATTAGCTAAGCGGTAAATCTTAACAGCGACATCATTCTCTTCACCGTACGAAACCACAGCATCTTCCGCTAAACGCTTACTGGTACCGTAGGGGTTGTCTCTTTGCGCCTGGATAGATGAGCTGTAAATGACGGGTATCTTTCTATCTTGCTGAGATAAAACGCTCAACAAAGATTGGGTAAAGTCAGAGTTACCTTTGGCAAACTCATCATTAGATTCCGGACGATTAACACCGGCAAGATGAACAACGCAGTCAACGCCTGCCAAAAGAGAAGGGAGTTCATCAAGAGAATTAGACCGCGTGTATTTTATGATTTCAACACCATTGATCTCATTTAGATGGGTAGTAAGGTTTTGACCGACAAAACCATTTGCGCCTGTAATTAACACTCTCATATAAAACCTACTCGCTTAGCCAACCGGATTAACGTACTCACCTTTTTCAAAGGCTCGCATAAACTCGAGTTTCAACAACAATTTTTTCATTCCCTCGACATCCAGCCGATCTGTATTGTGCGAATTATAATCCTCGACCTTTTCAATACGAGAGTCACCCTGCTCTACATATTTCGAATAATTTAGATCGCGTAAATCAGGAGGCACGCGGTAATATTCGCCCATATCTTCAGCACAAACCATTTCCTCGCGAGATAGAAGCGCCTCATACAGTTTTTCTCCGTGACGAGTACCCAAAACTTGCAATGGATGGTCGTCCATTTTGCCTAACGATAGTACCGCTTTTGCAAGCGTTTCAATCGTTGCTGCCGGAGCCTTCTGCACAAAAATATCGCCGTTTGTCCCATGTTCGAATGCATACAGAACCAAATCGACAGCATCGTCTAGTGTCATCATGAAGCGAGTCATATTCGGATCGGTAATAGTGATTGGTTTTCCTGCCCGTATTTGGTCGACAAATAATGGAATTACAGATCCACGGGATGCCATCACATTGCCGTAGCGAGTCCCACAAATTACTGTTTGATTCTCGTCAACGTTGCGTGACTTGGCGACCATGACCTTTTCCATCATCGCCTTGGATATCCCCATGGCATTAATCGGATATACAGCCTTGTCAGTGCTGAGACATACAACCCGCTTTACGTTATTCTGAATTGCCGCCTCGAGAACATTTTCAGTACCCAAAACATTAGTTTTAACTGCTTCCATGGGGTGAAATTCACACGACGGAACCTGCTTTAAAGCAGCCGCATGATAAACGTAGTCGACACCCCGCGTCGCGTTCAACACACTTTGGTAATCCCTTACATCGCCAATATAGAATTTTAGTTTAGGATTGCTATATGCCTTACGCATATCATCCTGCTTCTTCTCATCACGACTGAAAATACGAATTTCGGAAATATCTGTGTCTAAGAACCGACGCAAGACTGCATTACCAAATGAACCGGTTCCACCAGTGATGAGAAGAACTTTACTTTTAAACATTACTTTCACCATTTGAAACTAAGGACTCCGCCAAGATACGATAATCCAAATGCAATTTAGAAAATCTATAAACTTTAGAACGCATTTGCTCTAAAAGTGATTGATTTGCGTTTATATCTAGAATTGTTTCATACAAATCTTCGCGACTTGACACTAACCAACCGAAATCTTTAGTGTAAAAGTCATGGCCATAAATACGCTCCAAAATCGGAATACAAGAACAACACAAAGCCATTTGCATGGTTGCTGATTGGGAGCCGGGCTGCAAATAAATATCGGCAGCGCAAAGGACCTCACAAAGACGTTCAGGAGAAGTCCAGCCCAAAAATATAATTCTTTCATTTCTATTGATAATAGGCATCGCCTCATCGGAAATCTCATCAGCAATTGAACCGCAGATAACTAAGTAGCAATTACTCGAATCAATTTCATCGAAAACGAAAAGCGAATCAAGAAGTCTTTTTGATTTATTTTGCTTACCTGACTGAATAAAAAGAACCGCGTCATCAGGAATATTTAGTTGTAGCCTTATCCTCTTCCTTCTTTCTTCGACTAGAGTTGTATCAACCGGATGGCCACCCAGCGGCAAGAAAGAAAGCTTTGATTGTTCTAGTCCGTAAAAATCTCTAGCAAAAATTTCTGTCAAAGGAGAAATATAAAATACTTTATCAATGTCATTTACGACTATCCTAACAATTGTTCTATAAAAGCAATAATGAAGTAGCCATTTCGAGAATAAACTTTTTGCGCTGTTGATAAAGTCACTATGGGTATCGACAAAAAACTTAATGTGTTGATTACGTCTTTTGTACCGTGCTACTACTAATAATTCAGCAGCACACATACCGTGAAACATGATAACGTCCGGCTTAAAATCATCTAGGATTTTATAAACGCCTTTGTACAATCTTATTTTCCTAGTCAACCGTTTAAAAAGAAAATTAACATATGGAACCCTTATTAATCTATATCCGCTGTCAGTGATTTCATCTGATTCTTTGACGTATGATAGTTGTCCATTTTCTTGGACTTCCTCGGTAGAGGCTATAACGAGAACATCGTGACCAGACTTTAAATTTTCATTGACCAACTGATTTTCCTGATATGCTCTATTTGAAGTAAAAAAGTTAGAGAGACATAAATGTGCTATTTTCATAATATTTTTGTTACTTAATAATTTGTGAACGTTTACTAGCTCTCTTTACTCAAGGAATAAACTAGAAAGCCGGAAAAGAAGAAAGTTGCCATATGCATATAGGAGCCACTAAAAAGAGTTAGCGTTAATGGGTAGAGTAGTATTGAGGAAGCCCAAACGACAGGCGTGCACCAGTTCTTAATAATTCTTAAAACGATATAAAAAAAGAGGATAATTGACAAAAAAAGGCCAACAACACCAAATTGCAACCAAATTTCCAAAAAAATATTATGCGCATGTAGAGATTTATCTCGAACTCCGAAAGGTCCATAGCCAAGAACGGGCGAGTCACCTATAAACTGGAGCGCTAAACTATAAACTGTGTCACGACCAGAACTACCAGATTCTAAGTCAATTTTTCCGTCAGGAGATATAAACTGCGTTGCTCTCTCGAACCCCGCATTTATATAATTTGAATCGCCAAACACAACTATAAACATAACTATGACAATACACAAAAAGAGTACTTTCACAAGTGTTCCCGACAATCCACCATTCTCCAGCGATGATTGTTGCTTAAAAGATGCGTAAATATTAAACACTAGAAACATTACGAGCAAAAGAAAGGCTCCTCGACCACCACCTAAAACACAAGAAAAAAGAGTAAAAACAAGTAGCGGAATACTGATAATTTTAAACAGTTTTGATTCAAGGAGTCGAAACCTAAAGCCCTTATTAGACAATAAATTATTATATGTCAAAAGCATTCCAAAAGAGAATGCAGAATAGTACGAGAGCGACTGATAACTGGCTCCACCAATATTTTTTACAAGTTCTCCAGATAAAGTTGGAAGAGCAGAATAAAAAGTTACTCCTATTGCTATTAAAATTACGAATAATTCAAAAGCCTTAACGGTTTGTATGACGATATTGCACTTAAGTACTATGGTGGCGGCAAAAAAACCTGGAAGACCCAGGACAATAAAAAGCTCAAAAAATCTAGTACTTAATTCTGTATCCGCACCGTCCAGAATAACCCATAAAAAATGTAGGGAAATAATACCCAAAAGCGAAGTTAAAGCTATTGACTCACGCTTTCCAACACCATATACAATACTAGCTCCAATATAAATTAAAAATATAGCGGCAGCCATAAAAATAGTGAAGTATATGTATAATCCACTAGATTCGGACCCTTCATAATTAATCCCCATAATCCCCATTGAACTGAAGAACAACGGCTGGATTAAGACGCAAACGGAGCAAAAGGCGGCTAAAATAAAGCTCATAAACGTCTTTTCACTTTCTATTTTCACTTTAGCGGCCCTAATTGCTTAATTTCGCTTTTGAATGAAATGAATAAACTATTATCAAATAATAAATCACATATGAAACGGATAACCCTACGGTAAGCATATTTATAAACTCTATGATATTAGAGCCTATGTCATTAGCTAAATAGTAGCTTGTTAGAACAACCGCCAACGATACAACATCGTATATTAGCTTTAATTCTTGTCTATTTAATAAGGATAGTGCTCGACTCAAGCTGCTTACAACCAGTACCATAAACATCCAAGGAGAAATGTGAACAATAATTTTTCCCATTCCTTGCCAACTCGAACCAAATATTAAGTTTACAAGAGGTTCGGCAAATAGCAGAGTTATCAAAAGAATGAAAAGACCAATACCACTTAGATATAAACTAAGCCTATAAAACAAACGCTTACCTCTAATAAGTTCCTTTTGCCGAATTAGACCGGATAACTCCTGCTGAAATACGTCGCCAATAGCTTTACCAAGTTGAGAAATTGGGATTGCACATAAAAGCCTGGCCATTGCAAACAAACCTGCCGCTTCGGCGCCATATAGCGATCCAATCATAGGAACGGGTAAAGTGGTCGCTAATTGATTTAAAGCTGTCGAAGGCGTCTCATATAGAGCGAACTTCTTGTGCTTTACAGCAATTGCCTTCATTCGCTTTCGATTCCATCTCGTGCTAACTAACCTAGTGAATTGCATTACACGACTTCGAGAGGTCCACCACGCAAAAATGCAACTTGCCAACTCGGCAATAAATAAACCAATTACAGTTGGCGATACAAACCCGCTTAATATTTTAAGTGAAACGTTACTTAATGATTTAGATATCAGCGAAATATTTACGGCACGCCAGTTAGCCAAACGAACCAACCAAGCACGATAAAGCACAAATAGGCCGAAAAAAAATAGGGATATGGTCGAAAAATAAGTACTCCAGCTAGGAACTACTTGAAACCCAAGTGTTTCATAATCAATTAAGAGCTTTAAAATAGGAAATGTAAAAGCAGATGTAACAAGACAACAAATCATTCCTACACGAAATATATGAATGCTTTCACTTTTTGTTTTCGCAAGAAAGAGAGCATTCTCGTATCGCCAGGTCACAACAGCTATCCAAAAGTTAAAGAAGGATAAATATACTGATAAGATACCTATCTGCTCTGGCAAATAAAGCCTTGCAATAATTGGAATTGAAATTGCCAGTATTAGTTGCGAAACTGCCGTACCGCTTGCTATTTTGAAAACGCTATTAAAGAATTTATTTTTTAATAAAGAACTCATAAAGTGGTGTGACGTCATTCGTTTTTAAACATTTTAAATTAATTAGTTTTGATATTTAAAATTGTATCACACAAAAAATTAAGTTCTCTGTCATTTAAATAACAGTTGATTGGTATACTCACAACTGTCTCCGATGCTTCGTCGCCAATCCTAAGAGTTTCTGAAGTTCTTTCTAATGCTGGTTGCTTATTTAGTGGGCACGGATAATGAACTGTAGATGGAATTCCAAACTCCATCAGCTTATTCATAAAGTTCTCTCTTGAAGAAACACGAATTGTATATTGGGCCCAAGCCGAAACGTTGTGCGACGCAACCCTAGGTAAAATCAAATCTTGATTATCTTTTAATCGCTCATTATATAGTTTAGCTATTTCATTACGTGAATTAATTTCTTTATCTAAAATAGTCAGTTTTTCAAGCAATATTGCTGCCTGAATCGTATCCAAACGACTATTTACACCGATACGAACATGATGATAGCGACGATCTTGACCGTGACGCGCTATTTGGCGCATGATTTTGGCGAGTTCTTCATCGTTAGTAAATATCGCCCCACCATCGCCATAGCATCCAAGCGGCTTACTCGGAAAGAAGCTGGTGCAAGCGATAGTACTTAAGTTACAAGATTTCTTTCCTTTATATGTCGCCCCAAAACTTTGCGCTGCGTCTTCAATAACGGGGATATTATACTTATTGGCTATCTCGTTGATTCGGTCAAAGTCAGCAGGTTGACCGTAGAGCGATACCGGTATAATTGCTTTAGTCTTATCGGTGATAGCTGCTTCCAGAAGGCTCGGGTCTAGGTTATACGTATGCGGATCAATATCTACGTAAACCGGTTTTGCGCCCAATAGAGCCACTGTTTCAGCAGTTGCTATATAAGTAAAACCTGGCGTAATAACTTCATCACCGGGTCCTATGCCTAGAGCCATCTGAGCAATTTGTAAGGCGTCAGTGCCATTAGCAACCGTAATGCAATATTTAGCACCTGTATATGTAGCAAGTTTTTCCTCAAGCTCGTCAACCTCAGGACCCAGTATATATTTTCCATGTTCTAATACGCGAGCAATACCCTCATCAATTTTATCTTTTATACGAGCTTGTTGCGCTGCTAAATCAATAAATTGCATACTCAGGAATCCTTTTTGACTACTGCATTACCGTTCAAAATATAAGTTGCACCGGTGTGGGAGCATTTCGCTTCTCCCGTTCCAGAAAGCGGCAGACTAAGTTGTTCTCCGTACTCCGACATCCAACCAATTTGCTTTGCTGGCACTCCCACCATTAAGGCATAAGGTGGGACATCCTTATTAACCACGGCTCCCGCGCCAATAAAGGCGTATTCTCCGATTGTGATGCCGCAGACAATCGTACAATTTGCGCCTAGCGAAGCGCCTTTACGCACGTAGGTATCTTTGTACTCATCTTTGCGCTCGATAAGCGAACGAGGATTGTAGACATTGGTGAACACCATGCTTGGACCACAAAATACGCCCTCATCAAGAAATACGTTGTCATAGACTGAGACATTGTTTTGAACTTTGCAATTATCACCAATCACTACACGATTGCCGACGAAAACATTTTGTCCTAGAGATACGCCAGCGCCTATCTTTGCGCCACTACAAACGTGTACAAAATGCCAAACGCGTGAGTTTGCACCAATTATGGCACCGTCGTCGACTATTGCAGAATCATGTTTATAGTAATCCATATCAGTTCCCATTGAGTGCTGAAAGCATTGGATGCGCTTCGTTTTCTTCGGCTGGTTGCGGAAGCTGAGTGCGGATGTGTTCAACTGTTTCAACACAATGGCGGGCGTCTTCTATACCGTAGCCACGTCCAGCTAGAATCTCTTGATAGCTGACTGTGTGTAGATCCGTAAAGCCACCACTAAACTCCAGCTCGTCACCGTCGCAATTTATTGTTCTAAATGTCGTTTGCTTTCCGGCGACCGAATCAGGCAAATCATCTGCATCAACAGATAAAAACCAACGCACTCGAGCCTTTTCGTATTCGAGGTAACCCGATGCCTTCATATCGTCGGAATAATGCAACACATTCCTTTCCAGACGCCCGAAAATAAAGTGCAACATGTCAAAAAAGTGAACGCCGATATTAGTTGCTACACCAAATGACTTTCGAGGATCTCCTTTCCAACTCGTGTGATACCAACGGCCACGCGATGTTATGTAAGTCAATTCCACTTCGTGCTTGTTATCAGAACTCGTTGTCGCCACCTTATCTTTAAGCTCTAAAATAGCCTGGTGGTGTCTTAGTTGTAGGATATTGTAGACTTTACGACCTGTTTCCTCTTCAACCTTTTTCAACTCATCAAGATCTTGGGAGTTTGGAACGAGCGGCTTTTCACAAATCACATCACATCCTAAGCGCAAACCCGCTGCTATTTGTGATGCGTGCATATAGTTAGGTGTACAAATCGATACGTAGTCTAACGCCTTTTTTGCATCTCGCTTCAGTTGCCAGGCATACTGATAGAAATGTTCAAAGTCAGTAAAAAATTGGCTATCGGGTGAAATGCTATCAATGATGCCTACCGAATCATTAATATCATAAGCTACACTCAGGTGGTTACCCGTTTCCTTTATTGCTTTCATATGACGCGGTGCGATATATCCAGCCGCACCGACCAGTGCAAAATTTTTCATTACGCTTTAATAACCTTTCCGTTTCTGTGACGATAACGACCACGAGTGTCTATGATGAGTTTTGAGTTGGTATAAATCGCGTCGTAGTCAAATTTCTCATGATCAGTTGCTAAAATCACTGCATCATATTCTTCGAGATTAGATGCACTTAATTCGACACTGCTTAAATCAAAGTTGTGTTCACGCATTTTCGGAAATTTAGGCACATGTGGATCACTGTATTGAACTTCCGCGCCTTTATCTCTCAACAACTCCATTATTTCTACAGAGGGCGATTCGCGCATGTCATCTACATTTTTTTTGTAGGCAATCCCAAGCACAAGTATACGACTTCCGTTTAGGGATTTTTGATGTTGATTCAAGCCATCCATAAGCTTACTAACCACGTACTCAGGCATCGCTCGATTCACCTCACCGGACAACTCAATAAATCGCGTGTTGAGTCCATACTCTCGAGCTTTCCATGTCAAATAAAATGGATCGATTGGTATACAGTGCCCTCCCAAACCAGGGCCTGGATAATAAGCGGTAAAACCGAAAGGCTTGGTCGCTGCAGCATCGATCACCTCGAAAATATCAATCCCCATCCGATCAGCAACGACTTTCATTTCGTTGACTAAACCGATATTCACCGCTCGATGAATATTCTCCAGTAGCTTGGTGAGTTCAGCCGCTTTTGTCGAGCTTACAGGCACTACTTTGTCGATTGCATGCTTATAAAGTGCTTCACCGACCTCTAAGCAGGCAGCGCTATAGCCACCGACGACCTTGGGAATGGTTTGTGTATTAAAGTGTGCATTACCGGGGTCTTCACGCTCTGGCGAGTAGACTAAGAAAAGGTCTTCACCTACCGTAAGCCCGTTTTCTTCCAACCTTGGTTTAATCAGCTCATCTGTGGTCCCAGGATATGTGGTACTTTCTAATGAAACCACTTGTCCGGCTCTGACATGCGGCTTAAGCATGTCTGTGGTGCCTTCGACAAACGACATATCGGGCTCTCGATACTTGTTAAGTGGTGTTGGCACGCAAAGAATTAAGGCATCGCACTCAGCAGCGCGACTAAAGTCCGTAGTAGCCTCAAAGCCGTTGGCATTCGCCTCTTTTACCCAGTCATCTCTAATATGCTCTATAGCCGAATGGCCTTTGTTTAACTCATCCACCTTTAATTGGTCTATATCAAAACCCACTACCGAATAGCCAATTTGACTGTAGCGAATAAAAAGAGGCTGACCGACATATCCTAGTCCCACAATGCCTATTTTCGCCGATTTATTTACGAGCTTTTCAACTAAAGCCAGA
Organism: uncultured Idiomarina sp.; assembly: GCF_964010655.1. NCBI lineage: Bacteria > Pseudomonadati > Pseudomonadota > Gammaproteobacteria > Alteromonadales > Idiomarinaceae > Idiomarina > uncultured Idiomarina sp. The sequence continues at coordinate 2,369 of NZ_CAXGLS010000044.1, read as the reverse complement.
TTCATTCGAAACTCCATCTTTTAATTTTTCTATTCACTACAAGCAAGCTATTCATCAGAATTTTTGTAACTGTAACCATAACCATAACCGTAGCTGTAATAGCTACTTGCCTTGCGCTCGACCTTATTGAGTATGGTGCCTTTAATCGTGACACCGTTCTGGTCAAACCGGCTTATGGTTGCCTCCACTTCTTTAACGGGGTTCTGAGCAAAGCCGGTTACTAATAGGTTTGTACCCGTGTAGCGACCAACAATGGCGGCATCGGTGACCGCCAGTATTGGTGGCGTATCACAGAGTACATAGTCATACTGGGCACTCAGTTCGTCGAGTAGGTTTTTAAACCGCTCGTGCATGAGCAACTCCGACGGGTTCGGCGGTGCCGTGCCACGGTTAATGGCATCCAGCCCCTCTACCTCGGTGCCTTTAATAAGCTGCTCGGTAGTGATTTCACCGGCTAAATAGTCGGACAGACCGTTTTCATTACCTGAGTGTAATAGTGCATGGAGATACCCGCGACGTAAGTCGACATCGACCACCACCACTTTTTTACCGGACTGTGCTAATACCACGGCGAGATTCGCGGTAATAAATGATTTACCCACCCCGGGGCTCGGGCCTGAGATCATTAAAATATTGTTCTTCGCCTCAAGCATGGCAAAGTGCAAACTAGTGCGTAAGCCGCGTAAGGCTTCAACCGCTAAATCAGTCGGCTCAGCCACTGCCAGTAATGGCACATAGCTGGGCACCGATTTACTGCTTCGGCCTTTACGTTGTTTGGCAATTTGCTCTTCAAGTTTCAGCTGCACATCCGACTTAGGCACGCTGGCATAGACATTAATGCCCACTTCTTCGAGCTGTTCGGCGTTCTCTACCCCACGGTTAAATAGCGCTTGAACAAATACAAAACCAACCGAAAGCATCCCGCCCAAGAAAGTAGCGATAATTATGACCAAAGGCTTTTTCGGTGCAACGGGTTCAGGCTGCACGACCGCCTCATCCAGTATCCGAACATTGCCTACCGTGCCTGCTTTCATGACATTCAGTTCTTGCATGCGGTTGAGCAACTGCAGGTAAATTTGTTGATTCACCTCAACATCGCGAGTTAAGCGCAGTACCTCTTGTTGGGTCTCAGGTAGCTCATTAATTTGTTCGGTGAGCGCCTTTTTTTCGTTTTGTAGTCGTTCTTTTTGCTCTAGCAGCGCTTGGTATTGAGGATGTTGCTCGGTGTATAAGCGGGCGAGTTCTGCCTCTTTAAAGCTGAGCTCGTTGAGGCGCTTCTCATACTCGATCACCTGCTCGAGCATGCCCTTGGTCTCTAGGCTTAAATCGACTGACTCATTACTTAGGCGGTATTGGTTGAGTTTTTCTTCCGCCGCAGTCAATTCTGCTTTAAGCTCTGGCAGTTGCTCTTGCACAAAGTCCAAGCTCTTTTGCGCCTCGGCGGCGTTGCGGCGAATATTTTGCAACATATACTCGTTAGTAATGGCATCTAACACCTGCGTCGCTTGCTCGCCATCATGATAGGTGATGCTTGCCGTTAAAATACCCGTTTTTTTGCCCTTTTCTCCAACTGAAAGGCGGGCATTCCAGTTGTTAATCGCCTGCAAACGGCTAAGCTTGGTTAAATCAAAGGTTTGCGTATTACTTGTTTGCGCGCGCGCAAGCTCAAGCTGCCAGTCGCCTTGCTCGGCAAGTTCACCTATTTTACCTTTTAGTACCACCTCATCATCAAAGGTGAGCTCATAACGGTTGGCATCGAGTAATGTCAGCCGTGTGCCTTTACCTACCGCATATTGTGGCACCTTAAAGGTATTAATAGTGAGCTCATCGTTGCCCTCACTGCGGCGGGCTAAAAACTCGCCCACAATCGGCATGTAGTCCGGTTGGCTGACGGTGGTTAAGTCGAGCTGATCCACTACAGCGCCAATGACCATGCGCGAGGTCATAATCTGTATCTCGGTGTCGGCTTCGCTCTCCTGCGAGAACATGTCGGCCATTTCGCCTGACAGCGCCGGCATGCCCGAGGACTTTTTCTCTACTTGCAGCAGTGCATCGGCTTTATATATTGGCGTCGCTAGCAAGGCATACGCCACGCCGCCCAACATAAATAAAAACGTAATACCAATGATTAACCATTTGGCATCTAACAGCACACCGATTAGTCGACGTAGATCAATCTCATCTTCGTTATTGTTATGTGATGTATTAGAAGGTGGATTACGCTCACTCATTCAACTGTCCTACCGCGGGTTAATTTAACTTTTGAGTCCAGCTTGCGCTGGCTTGCTTGAGTTCATTAAAGACTTGCTGATGGCTTTCTAAGCTCTTTTTATAGGGGTCGGCAATATCTTTACCGGTGCCGCCCTCTG